>CAYVRC010000192.1:0-10571 GCA_964453205.1 uncultured Pirellulaceae bacterium
GTTCGCCACGCCCAACCCGAACAGTCGAAAGGCGTTTTCGCTGGTCGTCATGTCGCTGCGGACCGACGGCGTCAGCAACACGAACGACGACACGTTCGGCGACCACACCTTGCGATGCAGCAGCGTGACCCCCGTGTTGTAAAGGCGTTCCGGCACATCGATGAAGCCAGGGTCTGGGCCGTTCAGGTGATCCGTTCGGATGAACGGACTGACGCCCAGGATGTTGTCCAAGCTGAACAGCGGGACCCCGAAACTCGCTCTCGCTTCGGCAAACGTTTGATCGATACCCCGGTCCGTCCCGTCCGAGTCGATCATCGTTCCGCCGCGGAGTTCGATGCCCTGGAAAAAGCTGGGCCGAAATCGTGGAACGTCGGCTTCGAAGTCCATCGACATTTCGACCGGTACCCCGACGGCAGCCGGTGCCGGCGTGGGACGCAACGGCGCTTCGATAAGCTGTGCGGTGACGTTTCCGCCGGCCAGCAACAACAACACCACGGTGACAGGGCCGGCACTCGCTGCGGTCATTGGAGCGAGCGGCCCGGTGGGCTGGCCATTCGCAAGTCGGAACCGGGTGATGCACCAGAGATCAGGCGCTGAACCTTCATCGCCGCGGTATCTTCCCCGGGCAGTTCCGACCCCGGTGCGCTGCCCCAAAAGAATCGCAACAGCGCGTTCTCGTCGCCCCGGTAGTATCGTGCCAGGTCGTCTCGGTCACCCTCCAGCACCTCCATCTGCGGCCGGGGGCTTTGTCGGGGATCGCCGGTGATCCGGATCAGGCGAATCCGGTTCGATTGCAGGTACGGCATCAAGTATTCCGCCAATCGTGCGGCGGCTTCGATGCGGTGATCGCCGAGCGGTTGCCCCGGATAAAGTTGGTTGCCTTTGGGGCAGTAGTCGGCCACCACGATATGGACGTAGCGTTCGGTGTCGCCGGGACTGAAGTCTTTGTCGGGCAACAGCATGCCTTCGCCGTCGACCGCGAAAAATCCGTTTTCACATTCGATGTAGACCATCGCGACGGGTCGGCGATAAGCCAAGCGGACATCGACGCGGCCTTCGGGCAGTTTGCGGACGCTGACGACTTGACGGACCCAAGGATTGATCGAAAAGGCCGATGCGATTTTGGACGACGCCGACGCATCCAACAGCGACAGCTGGTCGAGCGCCGTTTCCTCGTAAACTTGTCGGACCAAGTCGCCGACCTTGGATCGGATTTCCTCCGGCGGCGGCGTCACTTCGATCTGCCGCACGTCGATGCCGAAATACCGCCGCGCGAAATGTTCGGCACCCCAACGATGCCATGCGGCGTAACCGACGCACAACAACAGGGCGGGCCAGACGATCGCCAGCACGGTCGGCGCCCCGATCAGCCGTCGAATCAGGTGCCGGATCGGACGGCGATCGCTCGGTGGGGGCGCATCCTTCGCCAACGTTCATCCCTCGGTTTGAAAAAACGCGGTCGATCGGGCGACCGCGGCAACCCGGCTGTTACCAAATTTGCAGATTCAATTGCAAGTCGACCCCGGTTTGCAGCAAGACCTGCTCGCGAATCCGATCGATCAAACGCAGGCACTGATCGCTCGTCGCGGCTTCGTGGGCCACCAAATAATTCGGCTGACGAGCGTCCAGCGACACGTCGCCTTCGCGGAGCCCCGCCAGACCGACGTTTTGAATCAATTCGCAGGCCGAAATGCCGTCGGGATCGACAAAAGGCATCGCGATCCGCGTCTCCTGGCTCGGCCGCTGCGCGTTGCGATTGATCCACAGCTTCTGCATCCGCTTGGTCAGGGCGGTGACCTCCCGCGGCTCCAAGGCGAACGCGACTTCGCAGACCAACCATCCGCCCAGTGAGGTCTTTCGGTGGCCGAAACTCGCTTCTTCCTGACTGATCACCTTGGATTGACCTTGCGAATCCAGCACGGTGATCTCGTGGACGACCGATCCGAGATCGCGACCACCGGCGGACGAATTCCCGACGACGCCGCCACCGACGGTTCCCGGGATTCCCACCAGATGCTCCAAACCACCCAGACCCGCGCTGACCGACTTGATCACCGCGTGCGAAAGTTTCGCCCCGGCCCCGGCGACCAGCGTGTTTCCTCGGATCTGCAAACCGCTGGTCGGTGCGGCCGCTAGTGAGATCACCAACCCGTCGAATCCGGCTTCGCGAACCAGCACGTTGCTGCCGCTGCCCAAGACCCGCACCGCCAAACCGCCGTCGATGGCGGCGCGGTACAACGCGACCAGTTGTTCCTGGTCGACCGGTTCGGCGAAAAACCTGGCCGGGCCGCCGATGCCCAGCCAGACCATCGGGCCGAGGGGTTCGTCGGACCGTACCAAGTGAGCGATTTCGTCCGGAAAATTCATGCGCAAGCGTTCAGGGGGTGAAACGGCCGAAGGAAACAGGCGACATGTTAGCGATCTTGGTCGGTCAGTGGAATTCACGGCTCGCGTGGAATTCGCGGCTGCCGGGCCGGCAGAAGTCGCCCCGGATGGATGATCCGCGACGCGTCACGGACGCTCGATTTCATCAGTCGGCTGCGAATTCGACGGTCCGGCAGCGGATCGGATTTGGCCGGTGGTCAAAAGATGCTCTCGCAGCCGATCTCGGCAACCCATCGCGAACTCGGCAACCGGCTCGGTGCGGTAGCTGGGGTAGGTCCAGCGATGATGGACCCACTTTCCCGCGATGTAGTTCAGGGTGACTTCGGCGAAAATCCCGTCGCGGAGATACAGACGGTGGTCGCGGTCCTTGATCGTGGCCAAGACCAGCTTGGCTTGCGTGAGGTAGCCGACGTCCAGGTTGACGGGACGATCGACGTCGGCGTCCAGTTCGAATGCCAAATCGGCTTCCCAGATGTTCGTCTGCGTTTTCCAGTTCGCCAGACCGGCGGGGTCGTCGTACGTCTCAAAAGCGACGAGCGTTTTGGTCAGATTCGGCCCCATCGTCGGCGTGTAAAAGCCGCCGGCTTCGAAGGGGACCGGTGGTGAACGCCGGACGATCTGACCCCAGTGCCTGGTCAGCAGGCCGATCCCGGCGTCCGACCATTCGGCGCGACCGGCGATCACGGCGCAAATCCGCACGACCGGTTCGACCAAACGAATCTCGCTCACGATTTCTTTCTGGGCTGGATCGACGCGTGTCTCCCGACTTTCGTAGTGCGAAGCATCCGATCACACTATCCGCCGTTCGGAAATTTGAAAACCGTCCGCCACTCCCCCCGCTCCGCCACTCCCTCCGCTCGGCCATTTCACGCATGCACCCTTGGATCGCAGATCGCACGGCGACGTTTGACAGCAGTGGCATCCGCAAGGTGTTCGATCTGGCCGCCAAATTAAAAGATCCGGTCAATCTTTCGATCGGGCAACCGGATTTTGACGTGCCGGAAGAAATCCAACAGGCCACGATCGACGCCATCCGCGGGGGCAAGAACGCCTACTCGCCGACCCAAGGCATCCCCCCGCTCCGCGAAGCCATCCAAAAACAAGTCGACGAACACTTCGGACACGACGATCGTGAGGTTTTCATCAGCAGCGGCACCAGCGGCGGATTGACGCTGTCGATGTTGGCGATGGTCAATCCGGGGGACGAGGTCATTTTCTTGGACCCGTATTTCGTCATGTACCCGGCGCTGGTTCGTTTGTGCGGCGGTGTGCCGGTCCCGGTCGACTGTTATCCCGATTTCCGCTTGGATGTCGACAAAATCGCCGCGGCGATCACGGACAAGACGAAAATGATTTTGGTCAACAGTCCCGCGAACCCGACCAGCGTGACGGCAACGGAACAGGAGCTTTGCGACGTCGCCTTGTTGGCCAAGGAGAAAAACGTCGCGTTGCTTAGCGACGAGATCTATTCCCGATTTTTCTACGACGGCGAGTTTTATTCGCCCGCCGTCGCCAACGAACAAGCCATCGTCATCGACGGCTTCAGCAAGAGTCACGCGATGACGGGCTGGCGGGTCGGCTACGTTCACGGGCCGAAGGAAATCATCGCGACGATGCTGAAAATCCAGCAATACTCGTTCGTCTGTTCGCCTCAACCGGCACAGTGGGGTGCCTTGCGAGCGATGGACGTGTCGCTGCACGCTCACGTCGACGACTACCGTCGCAAGCGAGACCTGATCGTCGCGGGTTTGTCGGAACGTTACGAGTTCACGACGCCCGGCGGGGCTTTCTATCTGTTTCCGAAGGCGCCGATCGAAAGCGGCAACCGATTCGTCGAACAGGCCATCGACGCCGGCTTGCTGATCATTCCCGGAAACATCTTCAGCCGACGCGACAGTCACTTTCGCATCAGCTTTGCCGCCCCGGACGAAACGTTGCACCGGGGAATCGACATCCTGAATCAACTGGCCGCGAAATCGTGAACTAAGTTTCTGGCAACAGAATTTTATGTGACACGAAATTGACGCGTTTGTGTGATGCCAGATCAACGATCCAGCCAGCCTTCGATGATGATTGAAGCAGTCGAATCGAATGTGCGGGGATACGCGAGGCTTTTTCCGACGGTCTTCGCGACCGCCAAAGGATCGCAGTTGATCGACGATCGCGGCCGGCGTTACCTCGATTTTTTCTGCGGCGCGGGTTCGCTGAACTACGGTCACAACCCGGACGTCGTGAAATCGGCAATCATCGATTACGTCCTCGGCTTTGGAAACGGCGATTCATCGATCCGGGTTGATCATCAAAGATCATTTGATCGAAATCGCCGAGACCTATCCCGACAGCGGTTTTCGCGTCCGCGGGCGGGGCATGATCTGGGGATTGGACGTCGGTCAGGGGCGAATCGCCAAAGCCGTGATCGCCGAATCGTTCCGGCAAGGCTTGCTGATCGAATCCTCGGGCGCCGACGACGAAGTCCTGAAAGTCATGCCCTCCCTGATGATCGATGGTGATTCGTTGTGCCACGGTTTGGACGTGCTGCGGATCGCCATCGAGAACGTCCTTCTGGGGCGGCAAGTCGAGACGTCCGCGGCCCGAGTCGGCCCGGTGTCATTCGGGATGATTTCGACACCGGCCGACACGTCCATCCTCATGACGAACCACTGAGATGGTGTCGCAAGTCCAAGCCGTCACGCCGTCGGCCGCAACTTTGGTCGTGCCACCGGCCGGAGATCAGGGTGACTTGTCCCCTTGGTTCCGTCGTTTCGATCGATGCGTCGACCGGCACGGTGATCGGCAAGCGATCGTGCACGACGAGACCGTCTGGAGCTACCGAGCTTTCGGCGAAGCGGCCGATCGGATCGCTACTTCTTTGGTCGCGACGGGCGTGCAACGAGGGGACTGTGTCGGCATTTGCGCGTCACGTGGCCCCGGCGCGATCGCGGCGATGCTGGGCATCCATCGCGCCGGCGCGGCCTTTGTGCCGTTGGACCCCGATTATCCCGCCGATCGATTGGCGTTCATGGCCGAGGACGCGGCCGTCGGCGTGATCCTGACCGACGCCGTTGGGCTTTGACGTCCGAGAGTTTCCGGACCGTGAAACGGCGACGCGACAGTTTCAATCGCTCGTGCGACGAGGCGTCCGCTTGCATTTCATCTACACCGGCGGCGTGGCGGGCTATTACAACTACGCCCGGCAGTTGTGGGACATGCTGCCCGGCGTCGACTGGAACGGACAAGCGACGACGACGTTCTTTAAAAAAATGGATCACGTCGCGATGCTCGTCGACGATCGGAGCGATCTGATACACGACATCCTGCGTCACCTGCCGGGCGATGCGGTTTCGGCGGGCGCCGTCTGAGCTTGCATCGATCGTCCGGGAATTGGTACGCATCGGAATCACGCGTTTTCAGTGTCTCCCAGGTGTATCCGGTCGTCGTGAAACTTCGCTCGCTCTTTTCGAAATCCTATCTCGGCTCGGCCTCGCGTCGGGCGGTCATCGTCGTGTTGTTGGCCGCCGCGACGTGTACGGGATGCGTGCGCCGCCGGATGACGGTACGGACGGCCCCCGCGGGGGCTCAGGTGTCCGTCGACAACCAGATCATCGGGACGTCGCCGGCGGCTTCGTCGTTCGTTTATTATGGGACGCGAGACATTCGGATCGAAAAACCGGGTTACCGCACCGAGACGATTCGCAAGAACATCCGTCCGCCTTGGTATCAGTGGCCGGGGATCGATTTCGTGACCGAAACCTTGTGGCCGGGAGAGATTCGGGACGAACGGATCATCGACGTCCAGTTGGTGCCCGATACTTTGGAGCCGACCGAATCGGTGGTCGAGCGTGCCGATTCGTTGAGGATTCAATCACGAAACGGAGTCGTTGCGGTCTCTCCTTAGTGCCGACGCCCTCTTCCCGAGCCCGAATTGACGACTGCCGAGCCACGTTCGATCGAATCGCCCTTGGAATCGCTCGGCCGGTCCGCCCGCGGGTTGGCGGCCGCGATTCTTCCCGCGGCGATCGTGCTGGCATGGTTCGCGCCGGCGTTATTCGCGCGGAAACGCTTCGCCTTTCGCGATGTCGGGCATTTCTACACTCCACTTTACGACTACTTGGCGCGGCGGAGCGAAGGGGGGCGGTTGCCGCTTTGGAACCCGCTGGATCAAACCGGCATTCCGATCATCGGCGAATCAACGACGGCGCTGTTCTATCCGATCCGTGCGGTGTTGTACGCTTTGCCGACCGATGGCGACACGGCGATGACTTGGTACGTCCTGATCCACCTGGTGTTGGCCGCCTACGCCGCGCGGTTCGCAGCCCTCCGGTTCGGGTGTGACTGCGTCGCGGCGAGCGGTGTGGCGATCGTCTACGTGGCGTCGGGAAGCGTCCTGTTTCTCGGTTGCAATCCGCCTTTTCTGGTCGGAGCGGCTTGGCTGCCGATCGCGCTGACCGGCATGCTCCCCGGTCCCTCGGTGGACTCCGGTTCAACGTCTCGGAACCGCCGATTGATCGCCACCGGATCGGCGGTGGCGTTGGCGATGATGGTGCTGGGGGGCGATCCTCAAAGTGCCCTGCACGCCGCCCTTGTCGCGACGGCGGCTTGGTGCATCTTGTCGATCCGACAAAGACGTGTCGGTTGGAACGGATTCGCGGTACAAGTCGTCTTGCCCTGCACTTTGGCGGCGGTCTTGACGGCACCCCAACTTGCCGGTTCTCTGTCTTGGGCGTCACAGAGCACGCGGACCCGTACGGACGTCTCCGGTGCAACCACTTGGTGGCGACCGGGATCCGCCACCTCCCGCAAACACGACGTGTATCAGTTTTCCTTGCCGCCGTGGCATGTCGCGGAATTGGTCACACCGATGCCTGCGGGAAGCCTGTTGCCGGTCTACCATCGCCTGAGTCGAATCGTTCCCGGCGACGGACGAGTGTGGACGCCGACGATCTACATGGGGGCGATCAGTTTCCTGGCGCTGATCGTCGGCCGTCCGAGGCGGCGGTCCGACGAGGCGTCGACCGGCGGCCGCGTCGGATCGATGTGGTGGTGGATCGCGGTGTTTTCGTTGACCGCCTGTTTCGGCTGGTTCGGTGTCACGTGGCTGATCCAAAACGCAACGGGAACCCTGGCCGGTGTGGACAGTGCGATCGGTGGCACGTACTGGTGGCTTTACCAATTCATTCCTGGATACGACGCCTTTCGTTACCCCGTCAAATGGTTGCCCGTGTTCGCTTTGGCCACGGCGATGCACACGGGCTTGGTCTTGACGCGATGGGACGCCGAACGATCAAGGCGATTCGGCCGTGCGGCAGCGGTGTTCGCCGTCGTCTGTATCGTGTCGGCGACGATCGGTTGGTTGACGTTCGATTCGTTGCGACAAATCATCGCGGCGAAAACCGGAGACCTGCGTGATCCGTTTTGGGGCCCCCTGCAACCCGCCGGTGCCTTGGCGGAAGTGCTGCGCTCGCTCGTCCATTCGGCTTGCGTCTTCACGGCGATCTTCGGATTGCTGAAAATCGGCGGCCTGCGGATCAGTCGATCGGGGCGAACGGCGGCGGTCCCGTCGTGTTTGGTTTTGCTGACGATCGTCGAATTGGTCTACGCCCAGCACGATTTGTTGCCGCAGATCGATCGGTCCGCGGAGTCCGCAGCGTTGGCGCGGTTGCCAGACACGCCAAAGGGACATCGTTGGCTGCGGACCCGATCCGGCGACGGCTGGCCCACCGCCTGGAGCGAGACGTCGTCCCGGGATCGTCTGCTGGACGTGGAAGTGCGCAGCCGAGCCGACTGGTTCGGGCGTTGGCATTTGGTCGACGACGCCGTCGTCTTCAACAGCATGACGTCGATCCGAAGTCGGGCGGTGGCCGATTTTTGGCGTCAATCGAAACGGCGGCTGCGTGATGCGACGGACCAGGAGAAGCGAGACGCTTGGGCGGCCGTTCGACGCCGGCTGGCGATCGACGGCGTGCTTCGGCAAAACGGTGCGGACCCAGCGGAGCGTCGGATCGATACGTCGATCGAGTCGCCGATACGGTTCGAGGCGGACGGCGACGAACGGGCCGGCGCCGACATCGGCGTGTTGCGACGGACGCCGGAGTACTTACGCGTGCGGGTGCGAAATGACCGGCCGGGCCTGCTGCATCGGCCCGTCTTTCAGGACGGTCATTGGACGGCGTCCCTTCGTTCGGCGGGTGCCGCGAAGGATCAAATCGTCGACGTTCGTGTCGTCGAATCGTTGAAACAAGGCGTGCGGGTTTCGGCGGGCGAACACGTCATCGAATTTCGCTATCGGCCGATCTGGTTGTTGCCCGGTTTGATCGTCGGGTTGCTCGGATGGTCGTTCACCGGCGTCGGGTTAGTCGTGTTTTGGCGGCGAAGTCATCCGGCGGGTGGCCACCGCGTCGGCAATCAAGACGATCGCGGCACCGCCGAGGGCACACAGCGCGATGCCGAAAGCGGCTGAACCGAAGTCGGCCGGCGAAACATAATCGAATTCGCGATGCTTGAAGTCGAGCGCCGTGGTCTCGGGCGTCGGCACTTGAAACGGCCACAACCGGCCGATCGAACCGATCATCAAGCCGACCAGCACCGCCATCGTGGTGTCTCGATATGACGCCAGCAAGAATCGCAACACCCTAGAAAATGCCAGCAATCCGAACAGACAACCTCCTGCGAACACGGTCAGTTGCAATAACGACGCAGTTGTGAAATCCAACTTGGCCGCGTTCTTGATCATCTCGGTGACGGGATAATAAACGCCCAGCAACAACAGGATGAACGCACCACTGATGCCGGGAAGAATCATCGCACAAATCGCGATCGAGCCGGAGACGAACAAAAAGGGCAAGGTCAGGGCGTCGTCGGCGGTCGACAACATCGTGATGCCCGCGGCGATCAGGATGCCGGCGAACCACCCGACGAAACAGGCGGCCGTCCATCGACAGATCTCTCGTCGCACGACCCAGACGCTCGCCAGAATCAGACCCAGAAAGCCGGCCAGCGTGTAGGGCAGCCGATGTTCCAGCAACCAGTGCATCAGGCCGGCCAGCGACACGATGCCGACGGCGATTCCGCCACCCAAGGCGACCAGGAAACGGCCGTCGACGTGATCGAACGCTTCACGAATTCGACGCCGAAGCACGAAGGAAACGAACACGCGATCGACGCGGCTGATGGCGTTGATCAGACGTTGGTAATGCCCCAGGATCAACGCGACGGTGCCGCCGCTGACGCCCGGCACGATGTCGGCCGCGCCCATGCAAAAACCCCGCAAGACATTCAGTGCATCGGTTTTAATCGATTCAATCGTCATCGGGTCGTCGGTCTCTGTAAGGCGGTCGGCTCAGTCAACTATCACGGAGTCTTAGGGCGGAGCATACTTGGTCGCGACGCCGTGTCGCCGAAAATCTACTTGTCCCGCATGAAACAAAGAACCCTTCGTGGCCGACTTATTGAACGTGTTGATCTTGGCGGTCGTGCAGGGGATCGCCGAATTCCTGCCGATCAGTTCCTCGGGTCACCTGGTGATCCTCGGTTCGATCCTGCAAACGGTCAACGCCTCGGTGGCGCTGCAGCGGCTGGGCGAATCGGCGACGTTGGAGATCATTCTGCACGCCGGGACGCTGGGATCGATTCTGGTGATCTACTGGCGGCGGATTCTGGATCTGCTCAGTCGTGACAAAGGCGTGATTCCCTTGCTGATCGCCGGGACGATCCCGGCCGCGGTGATCGGCGTGGCGATCAAATTGCAATTCGAATCGATCTTAAAATCGACGCCATTGGCCGCCACCATGTTGTTGGTGACGGGAACCTTGTTGATCGTGGTGGGACGTTTGAAACCACGCGAAGGGACCTATCAACAAATGACTTGGAAGGCCGCGATGGCCGTGGGCACGTTCCAAGCGTTCGCGATCCTGCCGGGCATCAGTCGCAGCGGGTCGACGATTCTGGGCGGACGATTGCTGGGGCTGAAATCCGAAGACGCCGTCGTGTTCTCATTCCTGCTGGCGATTCCCGCGATTTCGGGGGCCACCGTGCTGGCGATCAAAGATTTGATCGACGCAGCCGGTGCGGGACAGACCGCGACCTACTCGGTCACCGAACTCTGCGGCGGAGCCCTGATTTCTTTCGCCGTCGGTGTCTTTGCACTTCGCTGGCTGATCGGCTGGAGTCGACAAGAACGCCTGCACTGG
>CAYVRC010000193.1:0-10472 GCA_964453205.1 uncultured Pirellulaceae bacterium
AATGACGGCAAGGCGACCAGTTTGAGGTTTTCGGTTTATGCCGACGCGGCACCCGAGAACCTGAACGAGATCGAAGCCAAAATGTCCACGGGGCAACGCGATCCGGAAAACGCCATCACCGGTCTGCAGATGGGCGGCGGTTTGGCGGCGACTTTGGTGGCCAGCGAACCGGAATTGCGAAGCTTGACGAATCTGGACGTCGATGACCGTGGCCGGATCTGGGTGTGCGACGTCATGAATTATCGACGCAATAGCGGATCACGTCCCGAAGGGGATCGGATTTTGATCATCGAAGACACCACCGGTGACGGCGTCGCCGATAGCGTCAAAACTTTCTACCAAGGCACGGACATTGATTCGGCGATGGGCATTTGTGTGCTCGGCAACGAAGTCATCGTTACCGCGTCGCCGACCGTTTGGCGGTTCGTCGACGAAGACGGCGACGACGTGCCGGATCGAAAGGAAGCGATGTTCACCGAGGTCGGCCAACCGCAACACGACCATTCCGCCCATTCGTTCCTGTTCGGCGATGACGGCAAACTGTACTGGAACTTTGGCAACACCGGCCGGCAAGTCAAAGATGCCGAGGGCGAAACCGTCGTCGATATTCACGGCCGACCCGTCGTCGACAACGGCCAGCCCTTCTACGGCGGCATGCCGTTTCGCTGCGACAAGGACGGATCGAACTTCGAAGTTTTGGCTCATAATTTTCGCAACAACTGGGAAACCACCGTCGATTCGTTCGGCACGCTTTGGCAAAGCGACAACGACGACGACGGGAACCGTGCGACCCGCATCAACTTTGTCATGGAACACGGAAACTACGGCTATCGCGACGAGCGGACCGGTGCTTCGTGGAAAGCCGATCGCATCACGATGGAGGACGAGATTCCGCTACAGCACTGGCACCTGAACGATCCCGGTGTCGTTCCGAACGTGTTGCAAACCGGGGCCGGTTCGCCCTCGGGGATCTGCATTTACGAAGGCCGCCTGTTGCCGCAGCGGTTCTGGGATCAAGTCATCCACTGTGTCCCCGGCCCCAACGTCGTGAGGGCCTATCCGATGACGCGACAGGGCGCGGGCTATTCGGCAACGATCGAACCGTTGATGACCGGCGTGACCGATCGCTGGTTTCGTCCCGCCGATGTCTGTGTCGCGCCCGACGGATCGTTGTTCGTCAGTGACTGGTACGACCCGGGCGTCGGCGGACACCGCCAGGAAGACAGCGATCGCGGTCGTCTGTTTCGTATCGCTCCGCCCGGCGTGGCTTACCGCGTCCCGCAGTTCGATTACGGCACGGCCGCCGGCGCGGCCGAAGCCCTTCGGAATCCGAATCGCTCGGTTCGTTACCGCGCCTGGACGGCGCTGCACGCGATGGGCTCCGATGCCGAACCCGAGTTGCTGAAACTCTACGGCGACGCGAACCCGCGAATCCGCGCCCGCGCGTTGTGGTTGCTGGGTAAGATCGACGGGCGCGGCGAACACCATGTCGGACAAGCCATCGGTGACCAAGACCCGGACATTCGCATCACCGGCATCCGCTTGGCGAAACAGTTGGGGCTGACACCGTCGGTGACGCTGCGTCCCTTGGCCGGCGATGCATCGCCGGCGGTCCGTCGTGAACTGGCCGTGGCCCTGCGTTTCGACCGGTCGCCCGCCATGCCGATGGTGTTCGCGAAGTTGGCCGAACAGTACGACGGCAGCGACCGTTGGATGCTCGAAGCCCTCGGGATCGCCAGTGACTTGCGGGCCGAGGAGTGTTTTGCGGCTTGGCTGCAAAGCGTCGGCGGGGACTGGGACACGCCGGCCGGACGCGATTTGGTTTGGCGGATCCGTGCCCCCGAAGCCGCCGAGTTGATGGTCGAAATCATCCGAGATCCGGCGCTGACGCTGGAACAAACCGATCGATACTTTCGCTCGCTGGAATACCACCGGGCGGACGTCCGAACGGCGGCCCTGAAACAGTTGTTGCCGTAATCAAACTCCGGCGTTGATTTGTTTTCTTACTCGCTCCGCGTTGTTTTTCCGATTCGTCATGAACATGCCTCGATTTATTCTCGGTTCCCTTTCCGTGATCGCGTTTTTCGGATTCGCCCCGACCGACAACCTCTGTGCGGCTGCCGATGACGCATCGGATGCGGTCAAGCGAGACGCGATCGTCGTACGGGCTTTGGAACGCATGGAAGACTACGACTACGCCGACGACGAAGCGGTGATGGCGGCGGTCCGGCGACACATCGAACGCCAACAGGGAACACCGGAATACCTTTCGCTGCTGAAACGGTTTCAGCCCGGCGGTGCGGAAGACAAGTTAATGTCGATGGTACTGGCCGAAAATTCGGACTCGGATTCCGTCGAAGCCTTGGGCTTGTTGCTGAGCACCGATTCGGGCGTCAAGAAGACCAACCAGTTGCTGCGGTCCGACCGCGACGCGGATGCCCGAAGGGCGCTGTTCGTGTTGGGTTTGCTGGGCAGCCAACGCACAATCAGCATGATGTCCAAGATCGCCGGTAACGCTGAATCGGATTATGGCCTCCGCGCCGAAGCGGTTCGCGGGCTTTCCGGCAGCAATTTGGGGGCGGAAACGCTGCTCGGGATGGTCGAAACGCAAAAATTGCCCGCCGATACGAGACTTTTGGCCGGCGGATTGCTGGCCAGGTCGACCGACGCGAACATCCGGGCAAAGGCCGCGAAATGGTTACCCCGGCCGGCGCAAGCCGATCAACAACCGCTGCCCCCGCTGGATCAGCTGGCCCAAATGTCAGGCAACCTGGTCAACGGCAAGATCCTGTTTCGCGGCGTTGCGACTTGTAGTAACTGTCACGTCGTCGCGGATTTCGGAAAACCCGTCGGACCGGATCTCAGCGAGATCGGCAGCAAGCTTTCTCGCGAGGCCATGTTCACGTCGATTTTGGATCCCAGCGCCGGGATCAGCCACAACTACGAAAACCACGTCGTCTTGTTGGACACCGGACAGGTCATCGCCGGCGTCATGGTCTCGGAGACGGACGACGAAGTGACCCTGCGGACCGCCGAAGCGATCGACCGCACGATCAAAAAAGATTCGATCGAAGAGATGACCCGAAGCAGCAAGTCGATCATGCCGGAAAACCTGCATCACACGACCGACCAACAAGGCTTGATCGACGTCGTCGAATACCTGATGTCGCTGAAAAAGAAGACCTCTTGATCGGCGGATCTAGCCGACGATCTTTTCGAACCGTTCGATGTGGATCGCTTTGCCGCCGGCGTCGCTTTCGACCACCGCGCCACACAGTCGAACGTCCTTGACGGCGACGTGAAAATGCGTGGGCTGAAACGTCCGTGTGGTTTCCATGACGCGGGCGATGTCACGACCGATGATGCTGTGGTACGGCCCGGTCATCCCGACGTCGCACTGGAACGCGGTCCCGCCGGGCAAGATCGCCGCATCGGCGGTCGGCACGTGGGTGTGGGTCCCCAGCACCGCCGTCACGCGGCCGTCCAGGTACCGCGCCAAGGTTTGTTTGTCGCTCGTCGCTTCGGCGTGAACGTCGATCAGGATGTGATCGGCCCGGCCCTCGATTTCGTCCAACACCCGATCGACGGCGTCGAACGGACAATCGACCGGCCGCATGTAAACGCGACCGAGCAGGGAGATCACCGCCAAGGTTCCCCCCGACGGGGTTTCGAGGATGGCGACACAATTGCCGGCGGATTCGGCGGGATAGTTGGCCGGTTTGATGATCCGATCATCGGTGTCCAAAACTTCGATGATGTCTTTGCGACGATAGATGTGATCGCCCATCGTGATGACGTCGACGCCGACCTCGCGAAGCCGTCGGAATTGCCGCGGCATCAATCCGGAACCGTCCGATGCGTTCTCGGCGTTGGCGATCAAGGCGTCCAGGCGAAGTGTCCTTCGGAGTTCCTCGGCGTGCTGAAGGACTGCCGTGTAACCGGGTTTTCCGACGATGTCACCGAGGAACAGAAAACGCATTACCAGCGAAGTCCGAAACGCTCGCCGCCGGTATCGCGATTGTTTCCGCCACGAAGGGGTCCGTCGTGTTGTGCCTGAACGGCCGGCTCGCGTTGCGGTTCGGTTTCTTCCTCGGACGGTTTCGCGTCGGCGGCGGGGCCCGCAGTTGCCGCGGCCGCTTTGATCGACAAGCCGATTTTCTGCGTGTCGCGATCGAACGCCAAGACCTTGACTTCGACTTCCGCACCCTCGCTGACGAACGCATCGATCTTACTGACGCGATGGTGGGCCAGTTCGCTGATGTGCACCAAGCCTTCGATTCCGGCCGCTAGGCGTACGAAACAACCGAAGTTGGCGATCCGCGTCACGACGCCCTTGTGAACCGTGCCCACGGCAAACGACTGCTCGGCGGTGTCCCAGGGATTTTCCAACAGGTCGCGGTAGGACAGGCTGATCTTGCCGGTTTCCTTATCGACTTTTTCCAAACGGACTTGGACTTCTTGGCCGATTTCCAAAACCTCGCTGGGATGTTTGACGCGATCCCAGCTGAGTTTGCTGATGTGAATCAGGCCGTCCAGTCCGCCCAAATCGACGAACGCGCCGAAGTCTTTGATGCTGCGGACGATGCCCTTGAGTTCGTCGCCGACTTCCAATTTGGCGAGTTGTTCCTTGCGTTTTTCTTCTCGCTCGCGTTCCAAAATCGCACGTCGTGACAACACCAAGTTGCCACGTCGCTCGTTCGCTTCGGTGACCAGACAGACGAACTTTTGTTCGACGAACTCCGACAGGTCTTCGACGCGGTATTCGGTGACCTGGCTGATCGGCATGAACGCGTTGATGTTGCCGACTTTGCATTCCAAGCCGCCGGTGTTGTGTCCGGTCACGACGGCTTCGACGACCGACCCTTCGTCGATGTCACCCCAATCGCTGACATCGACGGCTTGCCCCGGCAAGGTCAACACGTACAAGCCGTCTTCGCCACTGAAACCACGCACCATGACCTCGACGTGTTGGCCGACGGTGGGTTCGACTTCGAATTGCTCTAACGGGACGACGCCTTCGTCAGGGCCGCCGAGTCCGACGAACACCGAATCGTTGTGGATCTTTAGGACGACCCCTTGCACCCGAGCACCTTCGTCGAGCGGTTCCTTGCGATCCGGCATTCCGGCCGAGCCACCCAGGATCGCGTCGATGTCCGCGTCGGAAATCTCCGCATCCCATTCGGCCTGAATGTCGTCGGGAAGCGGCTGACGCAGGTTCGGCACCGCGACACGCCCGGGCTTGGGGACCGCGGTTTTGCCGCCACCGCCACCGCCGGCGTCCGTCGTTTTTTCTTTTTCGCGTTCACCGCCCAGTCGCGGCCGGGGCGCTTTTTTGCCGCCGGACTTCTTTTTTTCACCGGGGCCTTTCGGCGTCGACGAATCCGCAGCGGCTTGATCGGTCGACGCCGCCACGGGTGCCGGCGAGGCGGGTTTGGCGATCCCCAATCCCCGCGCGGCCAGGGGGCCGCTGCCGACGTTGGCTGCCGGGCCGGGACGTCCGGCGGAAGCCGGCGGTCGGTCCGACTGGTCGGACTGCGGCGGCTGGTTTGCCGGTGGCGGCTGGTTCACCGGTGGCGGCTCCTGAGACGGTGTTTCCGCGACGGGTGCCGCCGGTACTGCTTCGCTCGCGGGAGCCTGGGATGCCGATTCGCGATTAGCGGAAGGGTCGGGATCCGGAACGAGGTCGCTGGTTTCGCCGTTGGTCATCGCTGGAGGGGCCGTGGACTGAATGTAACGTGAACTGATCTGTAGATTGAAAGGCTCGGTCACCAAGGTTTCCGGCCACTGTAATTTGACCGCGTAGTTTACCAGTCCACTGAACCGTCAGATAGAGTCGTCCCCCATGCCACCACTCGAAACCCGAAGCCTGCAATCAGAATCCGGTTCCCCCGCCACGACGGGGCAAACCCGGACCGATCGTTACCAGGTGGTGCGGGAACACTTGGCCCCCGGGCTGATCCGATTGATCGATTCGGCGGAGATGCCTGATTTGGACGAAGGTCCCCGCAACCCGGCCTTGGCGGATTACTTGTTCAAGGATTTCCAGAGTTCTGCCGGGTTGTCGTCGCATCCGTCGGCCGAGCTGATCCTCAGTCATTTGTGGCTGTTGGCCGGCGATTTGGACCACAGTCACGAAATCAGTCAGCGGATCGGATCGGCCGACGGCAGCTTTCTGCACGGTGTCATGCACCGACGCGAAGGCGATTTCGGCAATGCGAAATACTGGTTCAGGAGATCAGGCGCCCATCCGGTGGAACCGATCTTGCGGGAAATTCATCCGGACGTTTATGCCGACGCCCCCACTTTTGTGGATGCCTGCGGGCAAGCGGTTCGCGGGGAGGACCTGTCCAAGGAGACACTGAAACACGTCCAATGGTCGGAGTGGTGCGAATTGCTCCTTCATTTTGTAAACGTTTCGCGATGAAAATGGACGTTTCGAACGAGTTTTGTTCGATCCGCCCTGACAAACGACTCGATAGACAAAACTGGGGCAGCGTTCGCGTCGAGCATGTGTGGGGCAAGCTCGGCAGGACGCGGCCGCGAGCGACGATCCGGGTTTTATCGGTTTTCGGTGATCTGTTTGCCGAAAGCTGGGGCACAAAACCCGGATCGTTTTTTTTTGCGCCGGCGCCGACGTCATTCCGAGGCGAAGCAGCGCCGGCCCCTGCGTGCCGAAAGACATGCTGCGTGCCGGCCTACATGGCCGGCGACGTTTTCCGGCATCACCGCGCGTTGAGAAAGGGCAACACGACGTGACGAAGCGGGCGACAGTCCTGCGCCGATAACGCTTTTGGCTTCAACGACTTAGGCGTTTTCCTTCGCCGCCGCGACGGCCCGCGGCACGGCGTCTGCAAAGCCAGGCGGATTCGGATGATGGCCCGGGGAAGATTCCGCGATACCGCAGGATCACCGTTCCCCGTCCACCCGAAACGCTGTGCCCCGTCCCCACGAAGCGGTGAATCCGATCGCCGCCCGTCAGCCGAACCGATCCCCATGCATTGTGTCCTGCTCGCCGATTTGGCCGCTCTGATTTCGCAGACCGGTCCGGCCATTTTGTATCGTCGCGAAGTGATCCTCCAGGAAGCGGTGACCCGGTACTGGGTCGCTTCGCGATCCCGCTTGGACTTGTGGCATCAAGTCATCACGCGGAACCGACTGGCCCACCAGGACGGCGACTGGCTGCGTTTGCAGCGTTGGTGGAACGATCACTTGCCGGTCTTGGAGGAGATCCTTGTCAGCGAAATGCTGACCCGCGTCGTCGCCGCGTTGGCGGACGGCTTGGACCAAGAGCGTTCCGAACGGATGAAATTCCACCACGAATCCACGGGCATCGGCGTCGACGACCACGCGGACCTCAGTCCGGTGACGCACGCGATTCACTTGGGGCACCTGGAGGTTCGCAATCGAGTGCAGTTCTTGATGTTGAACAACCGTGGCTGCCGCGTCGCCGACGCCGTGCGTCTGAATCGCCTGCGTCAAGCCACCGAGCGATGGACCGACACGTTGTTGGGTCGGATGTCGGTGCGTCATCACGATACCGTTCGTTACGCCTTCGATCGTCCGCTGGCCCGGCAGCACGCCGGCGAGGCTCGCGAGGGCTGGGCCGACGTCGGATTCGGCGCCGCGTCGGCCTTGATGAACGCCGCGATGCACGACGCACTGATGCGTCGGATGCACCCCGGGGCCGCGCTTCCGCAGGCCAACCGGCAAGTCTGCCAAAGCGTGATGATGCTGTTCGGCCGTGATCTTTTCGACGGCCACGGATGGCTCAAATCGTTGGGCCTGCATCGAATCGAAATGGACCCGATCCGCGGGGCGACCGGTGCCGCAGAATCGATCCCCGACACGGGCGAGGATTCAGACCAGGGCGCCGGTTTAGGATTTGCGAAAACCGGAGCGCTCCAACGCTGGTACTTGGCCTAGCCAGAGTCGACCCGCGAGGTCACGTCTTGCGGCCCGTTCAATCTTCCACAGCGCGTTTGGCGGCCTCGCTGAGACTGGCGTCGTTGGGGGAAAGCGTGAAGCGGCGGTCGTCGACTTCGATGACGACGAATTTCGGCGTGACTTCGACGACTTTTCCTTTCACGGTCCCGATTTCAAAGCGATCGCCTTCACGCAGCTTCAGCGTCTTGCCCGACGTGCGAACGTTCATCCAGGCTTCCCAGTCGTCGCCGCCGGTCAACAGGGCCGTCAGCACGGTTTGCCTCGCATGATCGAACTCGGGTTCCGGTTCTTCTTCGACGACGACCGGCGGATCACCGACTTTGACCTTGACCAACTGTTCGGTCGTCCGAGACGGATAGCCGGCGTCGATGGCGCGGACCAGGATTTCGAATTCTCCCGTCTGTTTCGGTTCCATCTGCAAGGTCCCCGAATCGCCGTCGAGTTCGACAAACTCCGGAACCTTGCCAGCGATTTCGTAGCGGATCGGATGTTTCTCGGCGTCCTCGAATTGCAAAGTCGCTTGAGACCGCGACCCGACGATGGCTTCGACCTGGGGGCTGCCGCGAAACTCGGGAGCCTTGTTCGGAGGCTCGAAGAAGTTTCGATTCAAGATCGCTTCTTGATACGCCACCAAGGAAGAATCGACACGCCACGATTCGCTTGCCGGTGGCGGCACGTCCGCGGGGACGGTGTTCAACCCGAGGGCGTCGATCCGCATGTCCAGCTTCAAATCCCCCTTGGAATCGGGCTTGATCGTGACGCCCGAGATGCGGTGCATGTAGTCCTTCAAGTAAAACGCGTGCAACAACTCGATGGCTTCCGGAAGACTGGCGGTGCCGGCGACGGTGAATCGGTATTGTCGGTAAAGCTCACGATTCGGCGTTGATCCGGTGACACGAACCTCGGGATTCTCCAGGCCCGCTTCTTTGACCCATTCCATCAACCAAGAGTTGTAAGCGGCCACGGCGTTTTCCGGGTCACCGGGCAACGATCGGACGCGGTATTCCCCCATCTGTCGTTCGGCCATCGCGCCTTGCAACAGTTTCATGTTCAGGTCGTTCGATTTTTCTTGCAGCGACGCGATCTGGTTCGTCTTGGCCAATTTCGCGTCACGATATTTGTTGAACATCCACTGGAGTCCGACGATGCCGATCAAGGATCCGATCAGGATCGAGAGAATTTTTTCGCGTTGAGTCATGATCGCGCCTCCTCGGCCGCCACGGTGTTACTAGTCGGCGCACCGGAGCGGTTGGTTTGCAAGTCGCCGGTTTCCTGTTCGCCGTCAGCCTCGGTGTCGCCGTCAACGGATGGGACTTCGGCGGGGGGGGGATCCTGGTCTTCGCCGGGCATCGTTTCGGGCTTCGTTTCGGGCTTCGTTTCGTTCGTCTTGTCCTCGTCACCGGACGGGGCCGCCGAGGCCGGGGAATCGCGAAGCTTTTCCAGGGCCGCGTACCGCTGGGCCTGGACGAAGGTCGGGGGAATCACGACTTCTTCGCTGAACGTGTACTGGTAAAGGTCTTGCCCGGCTTGGAACGTCGCGCCTTTGCCCATCACGCTGTGGACGTCGTCACGAACGTTGTTTTCGAATTCTTCGATGACCGACGAATCGGTGACGCTGCCGTAGACGGTCAGACTGCCGCCGCCGTTGGTGCTGGTCGTTCCGCGAATCTCGCGAACCAGCAAGGTTTCGGCCGGTGGCATTTTGGTCGCCAAGCGTTGCATCTCGGCCAGCCAATTGACATCGCCGTCCAAGAATTTGTCGACCTCGGCGACTTCGCCGATGCTGGCTTCGGCGACCTCGACGCGAGGTTGCAGATCGTCGTTGACGGTCGTTTGTAGCAATTCGATCTGCTGATCCATCGCCGCGAACTGGCGATAGATCAAGAATCCCAGCAGCAGCACTGCGGCGACCGGCACGCCGATCAATGCGGCCGTCCGGGCGCGGTTGCTTTTCGGCTCGGGCCGTTTGCGGGGCTGCAAGAAATCGACCAAACGGTCGGGGGAGTTTTCATCGGCGGCCAACAATCCCACCAGCGGAGCCAAGCGGCCGGTGTGTTCGGGCAGCGACTTGGAGGTCTTGCGATCGACATCGACCAACGAGAACGGGTCCAACGTTTCCACGTCGACACCGGCGGCGACCGAAAGCTGCTGGACGTCGTCGACGTGAACGGAATCGCGGCCCCACAAGATCACGCGTCGGGAATCGGTCGAGGAACCACTGGCAAGCAGGCTGCGTTTCAACTCGCCGGCCAAGGAACGGCCGCGTGCCGCGGCTTCGGCGGGCAAGCGGACGGTGCGAACAAAGACCACGCTGCCGGAATTGGCGATCACGATTTCGGCTTCGTCACGCAACAAGTCGACCAGCACGACCTCGTCCTCGTCGCCACCGCTGCCTCGTGACAAATACAAGGCTGCCGAGCAAAGCGGACGCAGCGTGATACGAGTCGCGGTCAGGCCGACCGAATCGCAGACTTCCCGGACTTGGCTGAGTTTGGCGGGGCCGACCGCGGCGGCGATCAGTCCGATGC
>CAYVRC010000194.1:0-9514 GCA_964453205.1 uncultured Pirellulaceae bacterium
TCGCCACCGCCCATGCGCCCCATCATGCCGCCGCCCATCATGCCGCCGCCCATCATGCTCTGAATCGGCACGACCAAGTCACCCATCGGGTACACCTTTTGGATGTCCTCGGCCGCGTCGACGGTCGTGATCTTCAAGACTTCGTCTTTGACCGTGTAAGCCAGTTCTTCGGTCGCCAACATCAGACGCAGTGCCGACCGCAGACTGACGTTTTTGATGTCAAACGTCATGGTCGTGTCGGTCGATAGTCCCAGTTCGTCCAAGGCGCGACGATCGATGACGACCGGGATGTCGTGCTTTTCCGAAATCTCCTGACGAATTTGATCCAGGGGCGTGTCAATGAATTCGAAACTCGCCGTGTCGTCCAGAATCGACTCGATACGACGCTCGGCGTCACTGTTGCTGACCAGTTCGACGCTGTCGTAACGATCCAGACGACGCAGGCTGAGCCGCCGCCAAGTTTCCGCATCGGGATAAACGACCGGCGGTTCGCCGGTGAACGGGATGTTGGATTTCAGCACTGCCGAGAAGACGTCGACGAAGTTTCGTTGGCGAAGTTCGTTATAGCGGCGGTCACGATCGTAAACTTGCAACATCAGCGGCAAGTCCGTGAAGTGACGACCCGCGACGCTGTCATCGGTGATCGTGTCGCCCGCCAAATCGGCGAACGCCAACGAGACTTCGCCGTCGGCCAAGTCGTAGCGGCCTTCGTCAATCAGGTCATTCAACTGACGCGACAACGCTTGCAATTTTGCTTCGCGACGATAGGTCCGTTCGAGTAATTCCGAGGTCGTCGCTTCGGCCGCCAAACGGGCTTCGACGGACGCCTGGAACTCCGCGTACTCGGCTTCGCGTGAGCCGGCCAGACGGATCGCCGTGCGGACTTGTCCGAGAAGTTCCTGGCGAAGTTCCGGATCGATATCGGGCGTCGTTTCGATTCGCGAAAGCAAACTCTTCAAAGAACCGGAAACCCCGATCGGGTTGTCCCGCAGACGTCGTCGAGCTTCGGCCAACTGGGCGTTGACCTCGCTGCGCAAACGACCTTCGTTGGCCGATTGCAAAGCATCGACACGGCCCAACAGGTCGCCGCCCGGTTCGATGACCCGGTCGCGGCCCCCCGCCGGAGCGTCAAAAAACTGTTCCCCCAAGACCGGTGCCGGCTGCACTGGTGCGGGCTGGGCTGGTGGGGGCTGGGCTGGAGCTGGTGCGGGCTGCACTGGTGCGGGTGTAACTGCTCGAGGTGCGACCGGCGCCGGGGTGACCGGTTCCGGAGCCGCGTCGGCAGCCGCAGGTTCGCCGAAGACGTCGTCTCCGAATGCTTCGGAGGCGGGCGGTTCGTCGCCGAATACTTCACCGAGTCCGTCGTCCGCAGCCTCGCCGGCCGCGGGGGCATCGCCGAATAGACCTTCGTCCATCGCCGCCTCGCCGCCGCCGAACAGGTCATCGAATCCTCCGGCGTCGCCTTCGTTTTGGACGATCAAGCGATTTCCGCCGGCGGTGATCGCCTTGACGGCTTTCGCTTCGGCGTTATTCGGGTCGGCTCGCAGGGCTTTGTCCGCGACGGCTTCGGCGCCGCGGCGATTGCCTTGTTGCAGGGCGACGCTGCTGGCTTTGGCCATCGCCTCGGCGCGCCGCAGCATCTGTTGCGCGGTTTGTCGAAGCAAGGTCGAACCGGCGGTGGCCAACAACAAGCCGTTGTCCTTTTCGGCTTCTTGCACCAGTCCCGGTAGGAATCCGAAATCGGGATGATCGACTTCCACGTCGGCATCGAAGGCGACGCGAAGCATCGAATGCGTGGTCTCGCCGGTCAACTCGATGGGACCTTCCTTGACCGACTGGGACATTCTGCCCAACAAGATCGAATCGCGGTCCAAACGCAGCGGCGGCAAACGGTCACCATGAATCGGCGTCATTCCGGTCATCCATTTGGCGTCGCTGATCCAGATCGGCGACTGAATCGCCGAAGCGGCCACGGCGGTGCCGATCGATTCCGGCGTGTGCGTTTTTCCCTCGGGAATGCCGATCACGCCACCGGTGTGGTTGGCCAAGATGCCCAGCGTTTCGACGTTGATGTTCGGGCCGATGACGACGCTGTGCACGGAGATGTGGTCACCGCGAAGGGCATCGACCAGACGGGCGAAGCGGTCGGCATCGTAGGTCGAATCGATCGAGGCTCCGTCGCCGAAGTAAACGATGCCGCGAGTCACGCTGTCCGGCTGGCCGGTCAACGCCGCGCGGGCCGTGTCCAGGACGGTGACCAAGTTCGTGTTGCCCATCGCAAGCCGTTCGTCCAGACGTCCGATCGCCGCGCTGGTCGCCGAAGCACGGGCGTTGTGAAAGCGATCGCTCAGGTCGGTCGCGTCGACGTCCGCGGCAAAAATCTTGACGCGATCGATGCTTCGCAGTTTCCCCAAAAAGCCGCGAACCGCCGCGATCGTGTCGTCGCGAAAACCGCCGACCTGACTGGCTGAGGTGTCGACGACCAACACGAGGTCACTACCGGTGATCGAGACGGCGTCGACCAATTCGTCGCTGGGCGTGGGCTGGATCGAAGCGGCGAAGTACTGATCCCCCGACGAATCGCCGTAGCGGACGATGCGAAATTCCGCGTCGCCGTTGAACCGGACCTTGCCGGCGGCGTCGGCGGAAACCTTGCCGGCCGAGTCTTGGGCCGCTGCCGGGATGTTGGTCAAGACGGAACCCGACAGCAGGGCTGCCAGGGCGAAGACACCTGCGACCGTTTGGCCGATTCGCTGGGTCATGATGCATGCCATCGTCTAATACTCCGCGTGGGATTGTCGCGCCGCGTCGCCGCGGGTCGAAAGAGAAGCTGGGATCGGAGGGTGGAAAACTCGTTGTCCGCTCAATTTTATTCGCGATCCGAGCGATTCGCCAAGGAATTCCGAGGCTTTCGCGACAGGATCACGCCGGACTTGCCGGTTGTAGCTGTTGCAGATTGCAACACTTGTAGCAACACGCTGCACCCGAAACGCCCGGGACCCGAATTTTCGGGCCACCGGCACCGACAAACGCGATCGGCGTACCAAACCGTCCGATAGAGCACGCGGCGGCCGGATCAGGACCGGTGGACCGGCGCCACGAATTCTTTTCGAAGAAGTCGACTCCGCCACTCGACTCCGCCACTCGACTCAGCTGCTGACCCAGTGCGACTCGGGGGTGACTTCGCTTTCGACTTCCGCCAAGTAGCGTTCGGCGTCCAACGCGGCCATGCACCCGGTGCCGGCGGAGGTGATGGCTTGGCGATAATAATCATCGGCGACGTCGCCCGCGGCAAAGACGCCTTCGACTTCGGTGTTGGTTCGGAACGGTTTGGTCCATTGCAGGTAGCCTTCGTCGTTCATTTTCAACGCCCCCTGCAGAAAATTCGTGTTGGGGGTGTGCCCGATCGCCAAGAACATGCCGCCGACTTCGATTTGCTCGGTGCTGTCACTCACTGTGCTTTTCAAGCGGAGGCCGTTGACCAATTTGCCGTCGCCCAAGACTTCGTCGACGACGCTGTTCCACTTCATTTCGATCTTGGGGTGGTTCAGCGCCCGGTCCTGCATCACCTTGCTGGCTCGCATCTCATCACGTCGCACGATCATGTAGATGGTCGCGGCGTTTTTCAGGTTCGCCAAGTAAGTCGCTTCTTCGACCGCCGAATCGCCGCCGCCGACAACGGCCAGGGGCTTGCCGCGATAGATCGGCAAGGCCCCGTCACAGACCGCACAGGCGCTGACGCCTTTGTTTTTGTATTCTTCTTCCGAGGGCAGGCCCAAGTAATTCGCGCGGGCACCGGTGGCGATGATCACCGTGTGAGTCTTGACCGAACCCCCGCCGCCGGCGTGCAACGTGTGGACTTTGCCGCTGTCGAATTCGACGCTGACGATGTCGTCGGAAACGACGCGGGTGCCGAAGTTCAGCGCCTGCTGTTTCATCAGTTCCATCAACTCGGTGCCTTGGACGGCGTAGTGCGGCTGTCCGTCGCGCTGGTGGCCCTCGGGTGCCATCGGCAAGTTGTAGTGACGGTCCTTGTCGACCGCGGATTCGACGAAGGCCCGCACGTTTCCGGCCGGGAATCCTGCGTAGTTCTCCACCTCGGTGGTGTACGCCAACTGACCGAGCGGGATCATCTCGGGCTTGACGGTGCCTTCGTACAGGACCGGGTTCAGGTTGGCGCGAGCGGCGTAGATGGCTGCCGACCAGCCGGCCGGTCCGCTTCCGATGATGACAGTCTTTTCGATCGAATCGCTCACGCTGCTGCTGCTCCTGGTTTGGAAAAGTGGTTCAAGGGGAAAGGTTGGTGACGGGTTCGTGCCGACCGGCACCGGTGACGCTAGTATAGGAGTCGCCGAAGATCCGCCCCAGGGGCGACGGCCCGATCGCAAAGCCCGTGTTTGCGACTCATCGCTTGGATTTCTCCCTCTTTCTCACTGCCGGTTTGTTCATGAGCACGCTTGTTGTCGCCGTCGCGTCGATGATCGGCTTCGTCGTCGCCTATCACACGTATGGTCGCTGGCTGGCAAGCAAGCTGTTCGCGTTGACCGACGACGCCGTGATGCCCAGCGAAGAGCTCCGGGACGACGTCGATTTCGTCCCCACACGCCGATCCATCGTGTTCGGCCACCATTTCACGAGCATCGCGGGCACGGGCCCGATCGTCGGACCGGCGTTGGCCGTGTTCTGGGGTTGGCTGCCGGCGTTGCTGTGGGTCGTGTTCGGGTCGATCTTGATCGGCGGCGTGCACGACTTGTCGGCTCTGGTGATCTCGATTCGCAACAAGGGTCAGTCGATCGGACAAGCCGCCGGGCGGTTGATCTCGCCGCGGGCCAAGGTGCTGTTCTTGGTCGTCCTGGCGATGGCTTTGTCGGTCGTGTTGGCGATTTTCGGACTCGTCATCGCCAGCATCTTTTCGCTGTATCCCGAATCGGTGCTGAGCGTTTGGGTGGCGATGCCGGTCGCCGTGGTCATCGGTTGGTGGGTCTATCGTCGCGGCGGCGGGTTGCTGATGCCCAGCCTGTTCGGGCTGCTGACGCTGTACTTGGGTGTTTACGTCGGTGCTTACTTTTTACCGATCGACTTAAGCGGACTGTTGCCGAGCGATGCGAAGTACGCGACGCCGGTGGTGATCTGGACGGTCGTGCTGCTGGTGTACGCCTACATCGCATCGGTGCTGCCGGTGTGGTTGCTTTTGCAGCCGCGTGACTACATCAACAGTCTGCAACTTTTCTTGGCACTGGCCCTGATCGTCGCCGGCGTCGCGGTCGCGTCGTTGACCGGCCGAGCGGACTTGGCAACCGCCGCCCCGGCGATCGCTTCGGAGGTCCCCGCCGACGCGCCACCGCTGTTGCCTTTTTTGTTCATCACGATCGCTTGCGGAGCGTGCAGCGGTTTTCATTGCTTGGTCAGTAGCGGGACGACCAGCAAACAGTTGCAGCACGCCAGCGACGCGCAGTCGGTCGCGTACGGCGGCATGTTGCTCGAAGGCATGTTGGCGGTGTTGGTGATCCTGGCTTGTTGTGCGGGCGTCGGCATGGGGACGGTCACTCGGAGCGTCGACGGCGACGGCGTGGTTTCTTTTCAACGCAGTGAAGCGACCGGCACCCAGGCTTGGCGGAGCTACTATCGCACCGGTGCCGACGGATCGCCCGATGCCGGTTGGCGTCAGCAGGGCTTGGCGAAAAAGCTGGCGGCCTTCATCGACGGCGGGGCGAACTTTTTGACCGCGATCGGGCTTCCGCTGAAGCTGGGCGTGGCGTTGATGGCAACGTTGGTGGCCTGCTTCGCCGCGACCACCTTGGACACGGCGACGCGGCTGCAGCGTTACGTCATCAGCGAACTGGCGACCACGGCCGGGTCGGCAACGCTTGCCAACAAATACGTCGCGACGGGCATCGCCGTTTCGGTCGGATTGGCGATCGCGGTGTTCGCCGGCGACCAGCCGGGCAAGGGAGGGCTGTTGTTGTGGCCGCTGTTCGGCGCGACGAATCAGTTGCTGGCCGGACTGGCGTTGATGGTCGCTCTGTTTTACCTGTCGCGGCGAAGCAAGCCCTTGGCGGCGATCATGATCCCGATGTTCATGATGTTGTTGATGCCGGCCTGGGCGATCACTTACGACCTGTTCTGGAACTGGATCCCCAGCGGATCCAAGGTCTTGTCGGCGTTCGGCTTGGCGATGCTGGCCTTGCAGGCGTGGATGATGATCGAGGCCCTGATCATCTGGCGCGGCAGTCGCGGCGTGTTGGAACCACCCGTCGAAGCCGTCGCCCCGCTTCGCGAAACCGCTTCGGTCGCGCAAACTTAGGGTCTGAAATTCGAGAGTCCGAAGAATTTGTTTTGCCCGCCGCCCCGCGCCCCTTGTTCACACCGTATCGCCACTCATGCGTTGTCTTTCCGGCATTCAGCCCACCGGGCGTCCCCATTGGGGCAACTATTTCGGAGCGATTCGTCAATACATTCGGCTGCAGAAAGATAATCAAGGTTTCTATTTCATCGCCGACCTGCACGCGCTGACGACCGTCCGCGACGCCGCGACGCTCCGTCAGAACACGTTGGATTCGGCTCTGGACCTGCTGGCGCTCGGTCTGGATCCGCGGCACGCGACCTTGTTCGTGCAGTCGGCCATCCCCGAAGTGACCGAGCTGACTTGGATCCTGATGACCGGCACGCCGATGGGGTTGCTGGAAAGATGCCACGCGTACAAAGACAAGAAAGCCAAGGGGCTATCCGCCGACGCGGGGCTGTTCGCCTACCCGGTTTTGATGGCCGCCGACATCTTGGCCTACGATTCTCAATTGGTGCCGGTCGGACAAGACCAAGTCCAGCACATCGAAGTGACCCGCGATTTGGCCGTCGCCTTCAACCATCACTTCGGCGAAACGTTCGTGATCCCCAAGGCGCAGACCCTGGACGTCGGCGCGAAAGTGCCTGGCACCGACGGCGTGAACAAGATGAGCAAGAGTTACGACAACACGCTGCCGCTGTTCGGTGACGAAAAAAAGATTCGCAAACAGATCATGCGGATCACGACCGACAGCCGACCGATGGAAGACGCCAAAGATCCCACCGACGATCACCTGTTCCAACTGTATCAGTTGTTCGCCGACGACGAAAAAGTTCGGCAGATGCGGGAACTGTACCTGCGTGGCGGATTCGGTTACGGCGACGTCAAGAAAGCGGTCGCCGAGGAAAGCGAAGCGTACTTCGCCGCCGCTCGTGCCAAGCGGATCGATCTGGAAAATCATCTGGACTACGTTCACCAAACACTTCGCGACGGTGCCACGCGTGCCCGCGAAGTCGCCGCCGAAGTGTTGTCGCGGTGCAAGTCCAATTGCGGGCTGATGTGATGGAGTCTTGTTCGATGAATCCGCGCGAATTCGAACCAGGGTTGTGACCATTGGCGACCCTTGGGATCGGAACAACGATCGTCGAATGCGTTCGCATTGCCAACATGATCGAACGGCACGGCGAACAATTTTTGTTGCGTGTCTACACGGGACCGGAGATCGATCGCTGCGTGGAATCCGCCAACGCGGCTCAGATGTTCGCCACGCGATGGGCCGCCAAGGAAGCGACGTTGAAGGCCATGAATTGTTATCGTCAGCAGATCATGTGGACCGACATCGAAGTCATCACGGATCGTAAATCCGGACCCACGATCAGCCTTTCCGGACGCGCCAAGGAGTGGGCCGAACAACACGGCATCGAAACCTTGCACATCAGTTTGGCGGCTTGCCGAACCCACGCGACGGCCTACGTGGTCGCGACCGACGAAGACTGACCCGACGCCCCGTTCTCCTTTTTTCGTTCCCCCTTTCGTCAACCTTTCGACCATGTCCGAATCGATCCCCGTGAACACGTCTCCGTTGCTGCAAGAACTCTGTGACCGCGCGTGCGACGAGTTTCAGTCCCGCTTCGGACGCGCCGCTTCGGTGGTCGTTGCCGCGCCCGGTCGAGTCAACCTGATCGGCGAACACATCGATTACAACGACGGTTTCGTGTTGCCGATGGCCATCGAACGCTACGTCGTGATCGCGGCCGATCCGAAAGCCGGCGGCAAGACGATCGATTTGTGGAGCGCGAACCTTGAAGAATCGGCCGAGATCGATATCGACCAACCGTTGACGCCGGGTGAAACCGGCTGGTCGAAGTACCCGCAAGGCGTGATCGCCGGATTCGCGGCGCTGGGCGATCCGGTGCCGGCCTTTGACGCCGTGTTCGCGTCCGATGTGCCCGTCGGTGGCGGCTTGTCCAGCAGCGCGGCACTCGAAGTCGCGACGGCGACGTTGATGGAACGGCTCCGCGGCGGCGGCTTGACGCCGATCGAGAAAGCGCTGCTGTGTCAGAAAGCCGAGCACGAATTCGCCGGCGTTCCGTGCGGGATCATGGATCAATTCAGCAGCGTCTTCGGCAAGTCCGGCGAATTCATGTTGTTGGATTGCTGTAGCCAAGAAATTCAAACCGTCCCGTTCGCCCGAGACGACGTTTCGATCCTGATCACCAACTGCAACGTGAAGCACGAGTTGACCGGCGGCGAGTACGCGCAGCGACGCAGCCAATGCGACGCGGCCCTGAAGACGATCGGCGCGGCCAGCTGGCGCGACGTCACGCCCGCCGCGCTGGAGTCTTCTCGCGGCGACCTGGACGACACGCTGTATCGCCGCGCGTTGCACGTCGTCACCGAGATCGCACGGACGACCGAAACCTCCGCGGCGCTGATCGCCGGCGACTTGGCGACGGTCGGTAAAAACATGGTGGCCAGCCACGAATCGTTGCGAGACGACTACGAGGTCAGCTGTCCGGAACTGGACCTGTTGGTCGAACTGGCCATGCAGATCGGCGCGGAAGGCGGCGTTTACGGTTCGCGAATGACCGGCGGCGGATTCGGCGGTTGCACCGTGACGCTGGTCGATGCGGCAAAAGCGGCACAAGTCGCCGAGGCGATCGGCGAGGCTTACCGAAAGAAAATCGGCAAAACTGCCGACGCTTTTGCCAGTCGCCCCGCCTTGGGTGCCCACGTGATTCGATGATGAACCGAGGTTCGGGCTTCGATCAGGATTCGCCGTTCGGCTCGGAGGCGGCAATCGACTTGGTCACCGGGCCTCCGTTGGGGTAAGATAAGTGGCTCCGGATTCTCCCCCCCTCCCGCCTCCATCTGTTGCCGATCCCCCCAGCGACAAGGATTCAGATGCGAATCTTGCTTTCGACCCTTTGCAGTCTCGCGGCTTGCGTCGTTTTCGTCCTTGGTACCGGCTTTCCGGTCAGGCTTTCGACGGCCGCGGAACCCGAAACGCTGATACGAACCGTCGGCAAGGACCATCAGCGTTTCTTTGAAAGTCGGATTCGGCCGCTGCTGGTCGAGCGGTGTTACGAATGCCACAGCAAGAACAACAGCGAGGGCGGGCTGCGTTTCGACCATCGCGACGCTTTGACCGACGGCGGTGACAGTGGCAGTCCCGTCGTTCCCGGCGACGCCGACGCCAGCCTGCTGATGGCCGCCGTCCGCTATGAGGAC
>CAYVRC010000194.1:9524-10451 GCA_964453205.1 uncultured Pirellulaceae bacterium
CGCGGCGGTGCGCGACCTGCAAACCTGGATCGATAGCGGCGCTTTTTGGCCGGAGCATTTTTCCGGGGACGCCGAGCCCGAGGAAGTCGCCGAAGTGGAATGGTGGGCCTCCGAGCCGATCGTCGCTGAGCCACCTCCGTTGCCACAGTTCGATGCACCCGAGCAAGGTCTCGATCCTGTGCCCCCGGCGGCGACGCCCGTCGATCGCTACATCGACGCGAGATTGGCCGAAGCGGGCCTGTCCCGGTCGCCGCGCGCCCGACGAGCCAAGTTGATCCGCCGGCTGAGTTACGACCTGTTGGGCGTCCCGCCGCATCCCGATCGGGTCGCCCGGTTCGTCGGTGACGAGCGGCCCGATGCCTATCGGCACTTGGTCGATGAAATGCTGGCCAGTCCCATGTACGGGGAACGTTTCGGTCGACATTGGCTGGATCTGGTTCGCTTCGCCGAGTCCGACGGTTACCGGCAAGACGCTTTCCGACCCACCGCTTACAAGTATCGTGACTGGGTGATCCGCGCGTTCAACGCGGCCATGCCGTACGACCAGTTCGTGACGTATCAACTGGCCGGTGACGAAGTCGCCCCGGGTGACGAACAAGCGTTGGCGGCGACGGGCTTCTTGCGACAAGGCATCTACGAGTACAACCAGCGAGACGCCGAGGGGCAATGGCAAGTCATCGTCGACGAACTGACCGACGTGACCGCGGACGTCTTCCTCGCGACCGGACTGGCGTGTGCGAAGTGCCACGATCACAAGTTCGACCCGATCCCGCGTGGCGACTACTTCCACTTCCGCAGCGTCTTTGAACCACTGACGTTCAACGATGTGCCACCCGGTCAGCGAAAAGCCGCGACAGAAAGCGAGGACCTGCGGATCGAAGAGCTGTTGGCGGAACTGGATTCCGTCGAAGGCGACGAAATCGAAAA
>CAYVRC010000195.1:0-10287 GCA_964453205.1 uncultured Pirellulaceae bacterium
CCGAACAGGCCCCGGACATCGAGGTCCGTTATCTGGGCGATGGTCAAGCCGCGGCGCTTGGCGAATTCGCCGTCCGTCGCGGCGACCTGGGCATCGGCGAAAGCCTCGGTCGACGCATCGGGTTGCAACGCGGCGCCGCCGATGCCGCCTTGAATTCGCTGTTCATGATCGCCGTCGGTACGGGTTTCGGTGGCGGCGAAGTCCGCGACGGCAAAGTGGTTCGTGGCTTGAAAGGCCGCGCCGGACACGCCGGTCACCTGATGTTGCCCATCGACGCTTTTCGTTACGAACACGACCGTCGCTTGAAAGTCGGCAACGCCTTCAACACGGTCGAGTCGGCCGTTTCGCTGACCGCGCTGACGCACCAACTGAGCTACCGACTGAAACTGGATCGATGGAAGAACCATCCGCTGAATTCGGTCGACGGCAGTGATAAAGATCGAGCCAAGCAGCTTCGTGAGTTGGCCGCCGCCGCCGATCCGCTCGCCTTGGAACTGTTCGACGACCAAGCCAAGGCGTTGGGCATCGCCCTGCTGATGATTCAATATTTGGGTGACTACGACGTGCTGGTCATCGGCGGTGGTGTTTGCGATTTGGCCGAAGAGGTCAAGGCACGATACTTGAAAATCGCCAAGCAAGCCTTCTACGATCACGCGTTGGACGGTTTTCGAGATTTTACCAACATCGAGTATTCCCGCTGCGGGGACCAAGCGTCCGTGATCGGTGCTTACGTCGACGCCAAGACGATCCAGCCTGCGGCGTTATGAACGACGATCCGTCGCTACCCGGTCGCCCCGAGAGTGCGCGGCGTGATGATTTAGCGGTGATGCGGACAGACTTGGCCAACGAGCGAACCTTGTTGGCTTATCTGCGAACGTCGCTGATGTCCGCGGGCAGCGGGGTGACTTTGCTCAAATTCTTTGCCGACATTTCCTGGGCCAACAGCCTGGGATGGGCTTTCGTGCTCCTGGGAATCGTGATTTCGCTCCTGGGAGTGTCACGATTTCTTCGGCTCAAGCATAAGATCAGTTCCAGCCGAGCTCGAAACTAGAATTTGTAAAGCAACAGCGCCGAGTAATACACGTCGTTGGCCAGCGCCCCTTGGGGCGTGCTGTCGTAGCGGTCGGTGACGGCCAGTTTCAGGCTGAAGTTTTCGCTATCGTTGAGCAGGATTTCCCATCCCAAATCCGTGACCAATCGGAAGTCCGAGAAGTCTTCCCAAGCCGGAAAGTAATCCAGTTTTCCTTTCAGCTTGTTGCGTGAATTGAGTTGATGTTCGGCATCGATCCCGAACACCGCCTCGGCGATCCAATCGTCGATCGGTGAACCGATCTCTTTGGACGCACCGGCACCGAAACGGGTCACCAATGATGTACGGTCGTTGCGAATCCAGAAGTATCCCAAACCGCCGTTGACGTTGACGCGAAGGTCAAAGGCTTTGAAGGTGTCGTATTCCAAACCGAATTTTCCGAACATCGACCAATTCGAATCACCCATCAAGCGGTCAAAGTCAATGTTCAGTCTGGCGTTGTCTTCGGTCGTGACCGTGCGACTGCTGGCTTGGCGATAATCCAGGTCGACCGCCAACGTGTACGCATCGGTCTTTCGCTTCAATTCCAATCCGGTCTGAATGGCCAGCGTGGTCGCGTTGCCGTCGCTGCCGTCAAGGCCGAACTCGGCGTGGTTTTCCCAGCCCTCGGTCATCCATCGCCACGGATATTCGTACCACCGCACGACCTCGTCTTGCAGCGGCGGCGCGTCGACGGTCGCGCCCGATCCGATTTGCCGGGTGATGTTCAGCGGCGCACCGCCGTCGGCGCTGTTCAGGAACGCTTCCTCCTCGGCTTCGCTGATGATGATCGGAGCCTGCAACCAAGGTTCCAAGGCCGGCGTGTCCTGCTGCGCGGCGACCTGCATGACTTTGTCGACGTCTTGGGCAGGGGCCGTCGTCGCGCCAGTGAGGATCGCAAAACTCAGTAACGCCATTTGCCCGAATCGGGTGAGGCGTGGAATTGGATCCGCGTGACGAAAGGGGGACGGTTGCGGTAGCATGTTTGACCACGAAAAAAGTGCTAAAAACAGGAAAGGCCCCAAGCGACTCGGGGTCTACCAAAACCGGCCCATCGCTGTCACGGCCAAGTGGGATGCGTATGATCAGTGCTCCGAACCCCCGCCAACCGGAAATTCTGTCTTGTCGACGCCCACGAAAGCCGTTTCGATGAAGACGGCCCCCGACACCGCGAAGTCCGACGAAACGGAGGATCGTCAGGCCGTCGCCCGAGGCACGTCTCGCGTTTGGATGCTCGTCATGGCCGGTTTGCTGGTGTTGGGCGGCGGATTCTTGTGGTGGGCCGCCCGTGACGGCGGCTCGGATCTTTTCGCCACCGGCACCGTCGACAGGTCCTTGTCGGTTCACCCGATCCCGGCTCGCTACGATGCCGATCGAGCGTTCGGTTATCTCGTGAAACTTTGCGACCTGGGGCCACGACCGACCGGCAGTCGGGCGATGAAGCAGCAGCAGGAGTTGCTGACGCGACACTTCGAGGGTTTGGGCGGCACCGTCCGGCTTCAAGAAGCCCCGCTGCGTCACCCGGAAACCGGTCAGCCGGTCCCCATGGCCAACTTGATCGCTTCCTGGCACACGGACCGGCCCAAACGGTTTTTGTTGTGCGCGCACTACGACACGCGTCCTTTTCCCGACCGCGATCGACGCAACCCCGGTGGTCGATTCGTCGGTGCCAATGACGGGGGCAGCGGAGTCGCGGCGCTGATGGAGATGGCGCATCATTTGGACGACTTGCCCGACGACGTCGGTGTCGACGTGGTGATGTTTGACGCCGAAGAATTCGTTTTTGACGACAATCGAGACAAGTATTTTTTGGGTTCGGTCCATTTCGCTCAGCAATATTTGGTCGAACCGCCCGCGGTGCCTTATCAAGCCGGGATCTTGTTGGACATGGTCGCCGACAAAGAACTGAAGCTGTATTTCGAAAAGAACAGCTTGCGATACGCCAAACAAGTCACCCGTAGCGTCTGGGACGTGGCCGAGCGTTTGGGCGTGGTCGCTTTCGTCGCCAGATCGCGTCACGAGATCCGCGACGACCATTTACCGCTCAATCAGATCGCCAAGATTCCGACGACCGATTTGATCGACTTCGACTACCCGCGGCCGGGAATCGGAGCACCGAGTTACTGGCACACCGAGCAAGACATCCCGGCGAACTGCAGCGGCGAAAGCATGGTTGCCGTCGTTTGGGTCGTTCACGAATGGCTGAAAAGCCGGTAATTCCGAGGGACCCTGACCGACATGTTTGCCGGAGGAATCGTGCTCGCCGTGACGCTGATCGTGTTCGCGGTTTGGTTGCACTGGAACGAGCGACAGGGCTGGCCGGGGGAGTCCTACGAAAGCCAAGCCGACGCGAATTATTTGCGTCAACGTTTCCGCAGCCGGCGAAGGATTCACTTGATCATCGGCATTTGCGGACTCTGGATTCTGGCCGCCACGTTCGCGGGTCCGGAAAAGCGGAGCCTTTGGATCGCCGCCTGGAGCGTCGTGATGATCTCGCTGATGACGGTGGTCCTGTTGGCGCTTCTCGACGGCTTTCGCACCCATCGGTACCACCGCAACAAGCTGCCCGAAATCCGACGTCGCTTTTTGGGTGACGACGACTGAGGCGGATTTCCGGCGTCGCCACGTTTACTTTGCCGTGGCGATGCGTCCGCCGACGTGCAGCACGTTCAATTCGTCGGAAAGTTGTTTCGCCAACGCCTCGTTGCCGCGAAAGCCGACGTGAACCGATTCGATGATGCCGGACTTTCCGACGATGATCCGCTGCGGGATCGCGTCGGCGCGAAAGACGCCGGCGATTTCGGCCTGCGGATCCAAGATGACCGGAACGTCCCAGGCTTGTTCGCTCAGAAATCCGCGGACCTTGGCGGCCGGTTCCCCCACGTTGACGGCGTAAAAAACGACGTCCTTGTCGGCGTATCGTTTGGTAACTTCTTCCAGCGTCGGCATGGCCGCGATGCAAGGAGCACACCACGTCGACCAGAAATCCAACACGACGACTTTGCCCCGCAAGTCTTCCGCCGTCACCGCACCGCCTTTGAGCGTCACGCCGGCGAAATTCGGCATCGGTTGTGCCAACAGCGGATGGTCGTCGACGACGCCGGCGATCGATTCCAGGTACTGCTGCACCGAATCGAATTTCTTGGCCGCCGGTGTGGCTGTGTAAGTGAACAGATCGTCGTCGACGTCGCCGCTGAACCGCCAGGACAGAAAATCGAAACGCAGTTGATATTGATAGGCCGCCGGAACACGCATTTGCTTGGACGCTCGCAGCATCTCGGTCAGATCGACGACCATGCGAAGCGGACGCGGCGTTTCCTCGTCGGAAAGCCAGAGATCCCAGGTGACCAGATCGCTTTGGACGCCCTTCAAATGCGTGGCCGGCGTTTGACCGCGAAACGGATTTTTGTCGACCACTTTCAGCGACTTCATGCCGCCGATGAAGGGAATCGCCGGATCGTAGCCTGCCAAGGAGAGCGCGAGAACGGGTTCAGGGTAAGTCCCCATCGCAATGGGCAAGGCATCGACCGCTTGGGCGATCGTGATCGGCTTTTCCAATTGAACATAAGCCTCGCCGGTCAAAGCGATCGTCAATCCGTCGGCGTTGTTGTAGATGCGTGTCTGTTGATCGGGCTCTTTCAAGTAGATGGTGTACTTGCCCGGCAGTTTCGATGCGATTTGATAAGTCGATTTCTGAGTATCAACGACTTGTCCGGCGACGATCGTCTCGGAATTCGCCTCGACCGTTGTACGGGACACTTTGGCATCGGCGATCGCCCGAAACAAAGGCGTCAGAACCTCTTGGACCGCCGCATCGACGTCAAAAATGTCCGGGCCTTTCTCGCCGGCCTTTTCAGTCGCTGTTGCGGCGGGCTTTTCCGTTTCCTGACAGACGGCCTCGTCCGGCGTCAGCCATGGTATCGACAAGGCGGCCGTGATTCCCGCAACAAGCAAACCGCCGGATGATGAGAAAGTCGCAAAGGAACGAAGCATTGAAAACATCAACGACCCACGTGGTGGAAACGAAAACGGAAAAAAGAACCGCGGGCCGAGCCGTCATGGGCGTCCCCGTGAGATTCAGTTTATCGCACGCCGATCGTCAGCCAACCGTCTCGGGCGTCGATCACAGTCGCGCGATAGACACGACCACGGAAAGCCGGCAACCGAACCGTTTGGGGAACGGTGAACTGCTTGGTCAAAAGCGTCAGGGGAAAGATGTCGTCGAAACGATCGTTCAAGCTGCTGCGGATTGCGGATTCTCGCAAACTCAGGCGTGTCTTGCCGGGAAAACTGACTTCGACATCGCCCTGACGCGACAGCCACATCGCGCCGTCGGTGGTCCGTACGGGGGCATAGTCGGCGGCGATTTCCAGATTCGTCCTGCGGAGTTGTCGGCCGTCTTGCGAAAACTCGGATCCGCGAAGCCCGATGCGGACTCGCTGGTCCCGGCTTTCGAACACGATCGGACGGAAACGAGTGAAGCGGATCTCGAAATCATCCTCGTCCGATGGCGGATCCGCTCCGCTCCGCTCTGGCATCTCGATTCCCGCATCTTGGAACAATCGATCGAGTTCCGCTTGATCGAAACGCCGGCCGGCCAAAATCGGTGCCAAGGTGTTTTCGATCGCGGACTCGTGCAGCTGAATCGCCAAATCCACGGTCCCACCGATCGCCGGCGGAAATGTGGGTGCGGCGATCTGATCGATCGACGCGACGTGTCCCCGAATGAACAACGACGTGTCGGTGGAACCCCACAAACGATCGGGCAAGGGAATGTCCAAGCGACGCAGGTAAGGAAGCACGTCGGCCAGCAAATCGGGTGACTGAATCGCCGTCGCTTGGTCGGTTTCTTCGACGAATTCCCGCGTGACGCGGGCGCGAAGTTTGGCCGTTGCGATCGCGTCGGCTTGAGGTTTCTGCTCGGCGGCGCGTTTCCGAGCGATGCGGCGGACCAATCGCAAGTGATGGTTGATCGACGTGATCTGTGTGTTCAGCGAGACTCGCGCGTAGGCCGGTTCCAACGCCGCGCCGGATTCACTCAAGTGAACCGCTCGCGTCACGTTGACCAATCCGTCGCCGACCGTGTTCAAGGTGACCGGGCCGTTGTATCCGATATTGTTGCTGCGGAAACGTCCGTTCAAACTTAGCACCAGATGGACGTCGCCCAGCGAGGGTCGCAAGTCGGCTCGGACCACGCCACGCACGTTGGCCGTGCCGAACAAACGGGTTCCCAGGATGCAATCGCGAACCGGTTTGGATTGATCGACGTTGCGTTGCACGGCAGCTTGGACGGTTCGCTCGGGGACATGGACCCGATAATTCGGTTGTCCGAAGGCCCTCCGGATCGACGCGATCAAATCGGGCGTCTGATTCGCGCTGACCAACACGCCGACGATCGTCCCGATGACGGCGGCGTCGTCGGTGGACGCGACACGATCGATCTCACCGAGTCGCTCGGCCAGTAAGTCCAATTGACTTTCCAGAATCTTGATCGCTCGGGCGGGATCGCGAAATCGCGCCGCGGCGATCAGTCGTTCGGTGCTGGAGCGGACCTCGCCGAGTCGCGTCAGTTCCAAGCCTTCGTCGATCCCCGTCAGTCGCTCTTGCAAGGCCGTCGCTTCCCGAGCTTGGACCGACGGTGACGAGTCGTCTTCGATCGCGTTGCGGAGCAAGTCGAGCTTCAGATAGTCTTTCCATCGCTCGTAATTCGACGCACCGGTCTTGCGACGCAGAAAATCGTCGGCGGCTTTCGCGCGGGCCAAGTATTCTCGGGCCGCCTCGGCCAAGTCCGGCAAAGCATCGGCATCCAACTCGGACTTGGCCGCTTCGGCCCTTTCCGCCAAGTCGTCGAAGTCGGGCGTGGCGGAGCCCTCGACGGCGGACGGCGAAAGTGTCAGCGGAGCAAATTCCGGCGAAATTGTTTGCGAAAAAACCTGAGTCCCGAACACGGCCACCACGACCGCCGTCGCCGCTGTGATCGCGGTAATCCGTCCGCGCACCGGGTATCGCTGCCGGGATTTCCGATGCCAAGAAAGTTCGTCCGTCGTTGCCAGGTGACGATAAAATTTCACGCCGTTTTTTCTCCACCGCCGGTTATCGTGAATCCGTGTCCGTCCGCCTCGGCTCTCGGAGACTCATGTTAGACCGACTCCCACAGATGACGGATACGTAAGTCTAGGAAGACTGCGAAGAATTTGGCAATGGTCTGCCTGTGTCGATCGACGTGATCGCAGGAAATGGGGGGGCCGGCGTTTGCGGTTCATTTTCCCAGGTCAATGATCCCGTCCCAGTTGCCCGGTGGGGTGCGGTTGTGCCGCAAGATTTCCGACAAAAGCACGTCCTTGGGGCGATCCCAGGCCGGCAGGGCGTGCAGCAACTGATAGGCCCGGTCCCAGTCGCCGCCGGCAAAGGCTTCCAGGGCGGCTTCGTAATTGGCGATGTCCTGGGCGGAGATCTGTTGGGCGGAAAGTCCGGAGGACGCGGGCAAAGAAGTCGAGTCCGGTGGCGGTCCGAGTAATTGGCTGATCGGAACCGGGTCGATCAGCCCCGCCGGACGCACGGTCGCCAGTTTGCGGATGCGAAAGGGCATCGGCGGAGCGTCGTCGGCCACTGTTCGGGTGGATCGTGCGCCGGTGTGCCGAAGGGTTTCCGCTGTGGCGGGGCACAGCAGAACTTCCGCGCCGAAAATCTTGCTGATGCCTTCCAAACGGCTGGCCAAGTTGACGACCGGTCCGAAGGCCGTGACCTTGACCTGATCGGTCGTCCCGATTCGCCCGGCGACCGCCGGTCCGCTGGCGATCCCGATGCCGCAACGGAACCCCGCGTGGGCGGCGTCGGCGGCGTACTGGTGCCAGATCCTCAAGGCCGCCGTGGCTGCACGAAGCGCTTGATCGTGTTGGTCCAACGGCCAGCCCCAAAATCCCATCGCCGAATCGCCGTGGAAGTCGCCGATCACGCCGCCGGTTTCCAAGATGTGCTTTGTCATCACGCCCAGCGCGTTGCTGACACGGTCCAGCAGATCAAGCAAGCGATCGGCTTGCTCGGCACTCTGTTTGGTAAAACCCCGCAAGTCACAAAACAACACGGCCAGATCCGTTTCGCGTGGTGCCAAGACTTCCGTGACGTCACGCGTGGCCAAAGCGTCCATGACGACGGGCGCGAAGAACCGTCGCATCGCGGCCTGCCGACGTTCCAGCCGCAGCGACTGTCGCAAGTTGGCCAGCATGGTGCCGACCAGTTCGGCGAACTTCACATCGTCACCCAAATCCTCCGGTGCCGCTTGCAGGGATCGTCCCAGGTCCAGGGCGAGGTCGCGTCCGAGTTGGCCGGTGACGTACAACGCCCAGCCCGGGCAAGCTTCGCTGCGGAGCGGAACGCAGAACGCCCAGTCGACTTCCTCGCTGGCGGTGTAGACGACGGCGTCACGACGTCCACCGGTCCACAAATGCAGGCAGCTTTCACGCGAGCGGACGGCGGATCGAACGAGGCGAGTGCTGATCGGCGGGTCGGTGCTGTTGGGCACGCGGCTGTCGTAATGCAAGACTTGAATGTCGCCGGCGGCCGGATCGTTCCTTTCCGCGTCGGGTGGATCGACCGCGACGATGGCGACCGCCGAAGCGGCGGGCGTGGCTTGCAACAAAACACCGGTGACCCGTACCAACAGTTCTTCATCGGTGACGCTGCCGGTGATCAGGTCGGGCAATCGCGTCAGCATGTCGATCCGCGTGCTGGCGTCACGAAAGTTCTGCTTCCGCAAAGCTGTCAGGTCATAAGCGTGTTCGGTGACGTCGCCGGCGATGGGAAAATTCGATGTGCCCGGCCGGTTCGCCAACGTGAACGTGGTGTGACCGATGGCAAAGTGATCGCCGGGGACCAAGGTGAAGTGATCGACCTGCCGGCCGCCGTGAAAAACAGGATTCCGCGACGCCGGCAAACGGGTCACTTCGACACGGTCATCGGCGCGGGGGATCAGGCTGACGTGTTGCCGCGAAACCATTTCGTCCCAAGGCACGTTCCAGTCACCCTGGCTGCGTCCGATCAAGATCTGGGTACCGGTCGTCGCCGCGGGAAGCTCGCGCCGCCAACGTTGCGCTTCCGACGGACCTTGGGCAATCAGATCGGGCATGACTTCATCACACGTCAAAGGAGATTAGGACAGACACATTTTTCACGCGATCCGGTTCAGCCGGTGACGTCGGCGGCAGCGGTGATCGCAGCCAAACGGCCGGTGCTGAAGGCCGCTTGAAAGTTGTAACCGCCGATCCATCCGTCGACATCCAAGACCTCGCCGGCGATCGTCAGATTCGGCACGATTCGGCTGGCCATCGTCTTGGGATCGACTTCGGCAAGCGAGACGCCGCCGGCGGTGACCTCCGCCTTGCCGAAACCGCGACTGCCGCTGACGGGGATCGGCAGGCGTTTGACCAGGGCGACCAATCGACGTCGATTGGCAGCCGGCAAACCGGCCAGCGTGTCCTCGTAGCCGCTTTCTCGCGCCAGGGCGGTCGCCAGGCGGGAGGGCAAGTGGCCCGCCAACGCGGCGGCGACGCTGCGCCGGCCTCCGTCACGATCGCGCCGCGATAATTCGGCTTCCAACCGTGCTGCATCGATCGCGGGCAGCAAATCCAGCGTCAACGGGCGGTCTTGCGGCGAAGGCGTCGTGGTCACGTATCGGCTGACGTCCATCGCCGCCGGACCGCTGTAACCGAAATGCGTGAACAGCCAAGAAGCACGCCGTCGCAACAAAGGTTTCGCCTTGCGTTTTTCGTTCGCCGGTTTCTGGTCGGAGGGCGTGACGGCCGGCAAGGCCCCGGGGTGGACGGTGATGACGGTGTCGTCCAACGTCAGCCCGGAGAGCTCGTGCATCCAGTTCGGGCCCCCGACCAGCGGCACGAGTGCCGGCGCGGTCGGGACGATCGTGTGCCCCAGCTCCGTCAGCCAGGCGTAAGCATCGCCGGTGGTACCGCAGCCCGGCCAGCTCCGTCCGCCCGCCGTGACGATCAGATGCTTGCACCAGAGTTCGCCCCGGGACGTCGAAATCCGCCAAGCCTCGCCGTCGCGGCGGACCGTTTCGACGCCGCAGCTTAACCGCAGATCCACGCCCGCCCGGATCGCGTCGCGTTGCAGGGCGTCGCGGACTTCGACGGCGCGATCGCTTTGCGGAAATATCTTGCCCGTCGATTCACGCTTGGTGGCGACACCTAGACCTCCGAACATCC
>CAYVRC010000196.1:0-10132 GCA_964453205.1 uncultured Pirellulaceae bacterium
CCCCAGGCATTCGTAATCGGCCCGCTCGATCTTGGCCCGCCACGGCATCATGTCGACGGTATAGAACGCCGCGCCCAGTTTCGGATCGGCCGTCGAAACCTCGACCAACGAACTGCCCCGGACCCATCCCACGTAGGTGTCGTCGTTGAAATAAAGCGCTCGAGGGTTACGGCGTGAAATGTGCTGGACTTGCAGACTGGTTTTCGAAAACACCAACGTTTGCGACGACTCGGGGATGTCCAATTCGGCCAACAAGGCCTTCAAATAACCCTGTTCTCGCGTGTATTCCAGTTTCACCTCTTTCGATTTCAGCTTGGCCGCCAAACGACTGACGGGGTTTTCGTCTTCGGTATCGACGTAATCGAACGGCGGATCGGCGATGTCGAGATTCAAGTCCAGCTGCGCGGCCGCTTTCGTCGTCGGCGTCAGCCCCCCAGTCAGGATCAAGATCAAGATGAAAATCAATCGCTGCGGAAACGGCATCCCAAATTTCATCGCCTTGACCTAGTTTTTAGCTAACAATGCGCGTTCGAACTCCGGCTTCGTCGCCCGTAGGATTTCCAAAATCTGTCGCCGCGTCTGGCGGTTCAGGTGTGCAAATTCGGGCGAATCGTCGCTGCCTTCCAAGATCGCTTTCAATCGCAAGATCACTTCGTGTCGCACGGGATCGGGCAACCCGTCGAAGGCGTCGGAGTAGATCAGATAACTGCAAGGATTCTTGAACAAACGCGTCTCTAGATCAAAGTCGCGAAGCGATCGGCCTTTGGAATCACGCGGCCCTCGCGCGGCAAACTCTTCGGTGAATTCCGTCGAACCGATCACCGAATCGGTCAGCGCGAACTCGTCACACATCAACAGGTGTTTCAACACGCGATCCGCCGACGCGTCGATGCGACGCCGGGCGCTTTCGCTGACGTGGCCTTTGGGTCGATCGAGTAACTCATTCATCTGAAACGATTGATGCAGCGCCTGGCGGGTTTCGTAGTTGGCCGCTGCCATCGCGTTGTGCATCTGCGTTTGATGCTCCAACACCATCAAGGCGACGATGTCGCTGTGCGGTGTCAGGTAGCCGTCGGTGCGAAAACGATCCGTCAAGTCGTCTTCGTTCGCCCCCGCATCGCGATCGAACGTCGTTTCGTCGCCCTTGCAGATCGTGTTGCCCATGTGTCGCATGTCGCCGTGACGCCCCGTCACGTACCAACCGCCCCAGCGATCCTTGAATTGGCTGGTTTGGTCCGTCGTGAAAGTGCCGCTGCCGAGCTTCGGACGGCCGGCCGCGTCGGGAAAGACGCTGCGCACCAAATAACCGGGCACGTTTTGGGTCCGGCTGGACGCATGGCAAGACAAACAACCTCCCTTGTCGCGAACGAACGTCGGACGGCCTTCATCGGATTGTTCCAACGTGTAAAAGATCGCGCCTTGCTTGGCGTCGGTCGCGGCGAACTCCAAGACGTCGCCGCCTTGGCAGTAGCCGACGTAGACGTCGTCGTTAAAGTACAACGAACGGGGACGACGCGGTGAAATGCGATGCAGTTGCAAACTCGTTTTCGAAAACACCAGGGTTTGGGAACTGAGCGGAACGTCCAAGGCTTCCAGGACAGACTGGAGGTACCCGAAGCGTTGGTCGTAAGTCAGCCGGAGTTGGCCCGCCTGGACCTTTCGTGCGAGTTGGGCGACTCGGTCGTCGACCGGAGCGTTCAGGTAGTCGATGGGCGGTTTTTCGAACCCGCCTTGCTGTGCCCGGGCCGGTCCGGAAGACACCAGCCCGCCGAACAACAAGGTCAGCCCGCCGAGCCACCGAACAGTCGGTTCCGGGAGAAAACATAGCGAACGGATTCGATTCATCATGACGGTTCGAGTCGGCAGGGTTATCTTGGTCGGGAGAAATCGGGTCGGCAGCAACCGGGACGACACGCGGGGAATCGCTGCGGCGGACGATTGTCGTTGGGGGCCGAGTCGGCTACAGTAGATCGTGCACTCCATGGTATAGATTGCAGATCTGTATGTCAACGTGCAGATTTGAGTTCTTTTCGCTCATTCATCGAGAAAACGTGCTTTCCAAGACCGCCGAATATGCCCTTCGCGCGATCGCCTGCTTGGGCAGCCAAGTCGGCCGGCCGGTATCCGCCGATCAGTTGGCCCGGCAGACTCAGGTGCCCCGCCGTTATCTGACGCGTGTTTTGCAAGACTTGGCCGCGTCGGGCCTGGTCCGGTCGCGACCCGGTCCGGGCGGCGGGTACGAATTGTGCAGGCCCACGCACAGCCTGACGATTTTGGACGTCATCAACACGGTTGCTCCGATCGAACGGATCCGACATTGTCCTCTCGGCCTGAAATCTCACACGACACTTTGTCCGCTGCACGCGGAATTGGACAAGGCCTACGCGGCGACCGAACAGGCGTTTGCCGGCGTCACCATCGAGGAACTGGTCGAATCCGCCAGCCCGATCCCTCCGCTGTGTGAAAAAGTCTAACAGCGACGTGTTCTCGCAACAGCAACGCGAGATGCAGCGCCCTTTCAACCACCGTAAAAGAACGACATGAGACGTTTCCTGATTGACTCAAGCGGTGGCATCGACGCGATCAAGCCTGTCGACGCCCCGGAACCTGCCCCCGGTGCCGGTGAAGTCAAGATTCGCATGCGGGCCGCGTCGTTGAATTACCGAGACCTCGGGATCGCGTCGGGCGGCTACCTGCGCAACGACACCAGGCCGGTCGTGCCGCTATCCGATGGGGCGGGGGAGGTCGTCCGAGTCGGGCCGTCCGTCACGCGGTGGAAAGTCGGCGACCGGGTCAGCCCCAACTTTGTTCGCGACTGGATCGTCGGCGCACCGAACGATGCGATCTTGAAAAGTTGTTTAGGGGGCGGGATCGACGGCGTGCTTGCCGAATCCATCGTCGCCCCGGAGGAATCTCTCGTTGCGATTCCCGACGGGATGTCTTTTGTTCAAGCCGCGACGGTGCCCTGCGCCGCCGTGACGGCTTGGCACGCGTTGTTCGAATCCGGCAACCTTCAGGCCGATCAAACGGTGCTGCTGCTGGGCACCGGGGGCGTATCGATTTTCGCCTTGCAGCTTGCCAAGGCGGCGGGGGCCGACGTGATCATCACTTCGTCCAGCAACGACAAGTTGGACGTGGCCCGTTCGCTGGGCGCCGACGAGGGGATCAACTACCGCGAGCATCCCGAGTGGCACCGGGAAGTCAAACGCTTGACGGACGGCCGCGGCGTCGATCACGTCGTGGAAGTCGGCGGCCCCGGAACGCTGGAACGATCGCTGAAGGCCACGGCGGTCGGCGGTCACGTTCACTTGATCGGCGTGTTGGATTCGCCCGCCGCCAAGGTCAGTCCGATGCTCAGCGTGTTCAACCTGCTGACGATCCGGGGAATCTACGTCGGCAGCCGGACGATGCACGAAAAGACCTTGGCGACCATCACGGCCAGCCGAATTTCACCGGTCGTCGACAAGGTTTTTCCATTCGATCAAGCCTTGGCGGCCTACCAATACTTCGCCGGCCAGCATCACGTGGGCAAGGTGGTGATCGAGTTTTGAAATCTCTCGCGACCGACGGTTTCGCGGAACCGCAACGGACGACCGTTTCCGGTGCGATCGCCATGGTTAGCGACGCGCCGATCCGGCGGTTAGGCGTGCACACGATCCGTCTCCCTTGGCATCCCGACTGTGAAGCACTTTAGCACCCGAGACGTCGTCGAAGACCTGCGTCGCGGCGATCGCCTGATCGAGGTCGACGACGAAGTCGATCCGAACTTGGAAGTCGCCGAGATCCAGCGTCGCGTTTACGCCGCCGGCGGACCGGCGATCCTGTTCAATCGCGTCGAGGGCACTACCTTTCCGATCGCGTCGAACCTGTTCGCTTCCCTGGATCAAGCGCGTTACCTGTTCCGAGACACCTTGGAATCCGTGCGTCGACTGGTGGAAGTGAAAGTCGACCCCTCCGCGCTTCCCAAGCGTCCGATGCGTTACGCGGGAGTTCCGTTGACCGCCCTGCGGATGCTACCGAGGTTCACGCGTCGCGGTGCGGTGCAAGCGAATCGCACCGTGTTGACTTCGTTGCCTCCGGTCAAGTGTTGGCCCGACGACGGCGGCGCTTTCGTGACCTTGCCGCAAGTTTTAAGTGCGGACCCCGCGGACCCGAACAACCTGATGAAGGTCAACCTGGGGATGTACCGGGTGCAGTTGACCGGCAACGAATACGACCGCGAACGCGAAGTCGGGTTGCATTACCAAATCCATCGCGGCATCGGCGTCCATCATCGATCGGCGATGGATTCGGGCGATCCGCTGCGGGTCGCCATCACCGTCGGCGGATCACCGGCGATGAGCGTTGCCGCGGTGATGCCCTTGCCCGAAGGCTTGACCGAGTTGACCTTCGCCGGCGCGCTGGCCGGACGCCGGACGCGAATGATCAAGGGCAACCACGCGCCGGTCTATGCCGACGCCGACTTTGCGATCGTCGGTACCATCGATCCGAATCGAACCAAACCGGAAGGCCCGTTCGGCGATCACTTGGGCTACTACAGTTTGCAGCACGCTTTCCCGTTCATGCGTGTCGAACACGTTTGGCATCGCGATGACGCGATCTGGCCTTTCACCGTCGTCGGACGTCCGCCGCAAGAGGACACGACGTTCGGTCAATTGATCCACGAACTGACCGATCCGATCATTCCGGCCGTGATCCCCGGTGTCAAAGCGGTCCACGCGGTCGACGCCGCCGGAGTGCACCCGCTGCTCCTGGCGATCGGAAGCGAACGGTACATGCCGTACCTGAAATCCGCCGAGCCGCAAGAATTGTTGACTCAGGCCAACGCCATCCTGGGCAACGGCCAGCTTTCCCTGGCAAAGTACTTGTGGATCACCGATGACCCCGACGGCACGTTGAACATTCACGACATCCGAGCGTTCCTGTGCCACATTCTTTCGCGAGTCGATTGGCGCCGCGATTTGCACTTTCAAACCAAAACGACCATCGACACGCTGGATTACAGCGGGACGGGGTTCAACCAAGGATCGAAGGTCGTCATCGCCGCGACCGGCAAGTCCGTTGGTGAGCTGCCGGTCGAGATTCCCGCGGAGCTCGGGCTGCCCGATGGCTTCCGAAACCCGAGGATGGTGATGCCCGGCGTGCTGGCCCTGGAGGCCCCCCCGCACACGGCCGCGGCGGGCCGAAACGACGTGCAGCGTTTCGTCGATGCGTTTGCCGACGATCCGACCTTGAAAACGTTCCCGCTGGTCACGCTGGTCGACGATTCGATCTTCGCATCGGCCGATTTGAAAAACTGGCTGTGGCTGACCTTCACTCGCAGCAACCCGGCGATCGACATCGCGGGCGTCGGCGAGACGATGGTCGACAAACACTGGGGATGCCGCGGACCGCTTGTCATCGACGCACGTGTCAAGCATTTTCACGCGCCGCCCCTGATCGAAGACGCCCAGACGGTTGCCAAAGTCGACGCCCGTGCCGCTCGAGGCGGCCCGCTCGCTCGCTATCTGTAGGCACCCCGGCTTGCCGCACGGCGCGGATCAAATTGACACGCCGGAGCGCAGTCAAATCGATTCTCCTCGTCACGCGGGACGACGGCGGGAAAGAGACGAAAGAAATTCGACGCCGTGTTTCCCGGTGTTTCGCAGCCTTTCGGGCAGTACCACGCCGTTTTCGGCCCGTCGGAAGCAACCGTTGGTACCGACTACCTTTTCCCATCACACTCTTCTCAAGGAAGAAATATGATTCGCGTTTTGAAATGGGCCTGCGCCCCTCTGCTGGCCATCATTTTGGGGCTTGCCGGGGACGCCTCACGGGCCGAAGCGGGCGGTTTCGGCATCTACATCGGTGGCGGTTTTCCGAATTACGGCTACGGATCGAGCATCCGGCACGGCTCCGCGTACGGTCGCAGCTATCGCCCGCCGTTCTCATCCCGGTACGGCAACTTCGGACGGAACAGTTTCGGCCGGAGCGGCTTCGGAGCTAGCGGCTTCGGACCCGGCGTTTACCGATCCGCGCGGCCGTCTTATGACAACCATCACCCGCGGGTGCCCCATTACCACTATCACGGGCCGACGTTGGTGCCACACCGGAACCACTGGGATTTGATCCCCGGGCACTACGATTTTCATTCGCCCAGACATCGTCGCCACTGATCGCGTGGCGATGACGACGAGAGCAAGATCAGACTTGCCTGTTCTCAAGCATTGCCTGAGAACAGGCAGGAAGTCGCAGCGATCGACGTGGCGATCGCGCGACGTCGGGCGGTCCGCTACTTAATTCGCAGCCTCGGCGGCTTGCTTCTTCTTTCCGGCTCCCTTGCCTTTGCCTCCGGCTGCCTTCTGATTCTTCGTCGTGGCGATTTGTTTTTGCAAGGCTTCCGGCAGTTTTTCGACCTGTTCGTCGGTCAACATGCCGAAGACCGTTTTTCGGAAGGTCGTGTTGACCTTGCCGGCTTTTTCCAGCAGCTCCAACTGCTCTGGTTGGAAGGCGGCCGTCATGGCGTCGTTGATGGCTTTTCGACCCTTCTTTTCTTTCCGCTGCTCGGCGATGATGGAGGCCTTTTTCTTGGTCATTTCTGGCGTCAGACCGGCCTCGCGGAGCGTTTTCAACTCCTTCTGCATCGTCGCGGCGGCTTCCTTCAGCTTGGTTTGCTGCTCCGCGGTCAGTTCAGCGGCTTCCAACTTTTGGATCAGCATTTGGCCGCCGGTTCGGCGATTTTGGCCCTTGCCTTTTCGTTTCCCGGCTTCCTCTTGGGCCGGGGCCGTCGAGGTCAGGAGGATGGTGGAGGCCAACGCCAACATGGCAATTACGTGAATCTTCATCGAGAGAGGTCTCTGGGGTGGGGTGGGGGAAGCGCACAAGATGCTGCGACGCTCAACTCAATTGAACCGCCGGGGGAGCTTGGGGTAGCGACGATAATTTTGGAAGATTCGCGATTGTCGACCGCCGGATTGTCGCACCCGGTTCAACGTGTGGGTCGGACGTCGGCCAGCGTTTTTTCGAGCTGACGCATGGTGCGGGACAACAGCACGCGAATCGCCGCGTCGCTCTTGTTCATCATCTCGGCGATCTGCTTGGTCGGCATGCCTTGGGAGTAGCGCAAGCGGACGGCTTGGCGGGCATCGGCGGCCAAGCCGTCGATGGCTTCCTGCAACCGCGCCATACGGACGTCGCGGCTGAACGCGGCGCTGGGGCTGGTAAAACTGGCGGAGATCAAAGCCTCCAGGCCCTGTGAACCGGCACCACCGCGGTCAGCCTGCAACGAAGTCTGCCGGTCCGCGGTGCGACGTTGGGCTTGAAAATGAAAGCGATGCGCATCGACGACCCGCCGACGGACGATCTGTTGAAGCCATTGCAGCGGCGTGTATTCGTCCAACGGCGCGGTGTCCAAGCCGGCCAAGGCCGCCGTCGCGACCTCTTGCTGGATGTCTTCCGGTTCGACCATCGACAACAAACGGTCGCTGCTGAGCGAGCGGATGAAACACAGCAACTCGGCTTCGCGGAGACGGATGAATTCGGCCAACGCTTCGCCATCGCGTCGTCGAATCCGTTCGACCAACAACTGTTCCTCTGGCTCCGTGGGCGATCGGTCATCACTCATCGAATCGGTCTCCGCAAAAACATTTTTTGTCGGTTAAGATCAGGGACTGCCCAGTAGTTTACCCCAGTCTCGTTCCGACCAGTGCCCCCGTTTCATGATTCGCGGTACGGAAACAACGCTCACCCGAATCACCCGACCGACGGATCAGTCGATTGATGTCTTGGATCGGTATTTGGAGGGTTGTTTGGAACGGGTTCTCCGAAACACACCGCTCGCCAGGCCCGCGGAGCTTCTGAAGCTGATTCCCGCCGGCGTCCCCGAGACGCATCATCCGTTGCTGTTGATCGAGATGATCAAGATGGACATGTCGGTGAGTTGTGAGTCAGGGACGATGTTGCGGATCGAAGATTACATCGCCGAGCTTTCGCCGCCGCTTTCACCCCGATCGGTTTCCCTGGACTTGGTGATGGAAGAGCGCGAACTGTTGCGTTCGATCGGAAAAGAGTTTGATGAATCGATCGCCGGTCGTTTTCCCCATTTGTCGGGAATCGGCATGCCGATCGGGCGAGCGATCGAGGCCACGTCCACGGCATTCCAGACGCGACCGCCTGAGCCGATCGTGGCGGGGCAAACGATCGATGATTTTTTGATCGTCGGCAATTTGGGCAGCGGCGCTTTCGCGCACGTTTACTTGGCGCGACAGATCTCGATGCAACGCTTGGTCGCACTGAAAGTTTCCCGAGGCGGCGGCGGCGAATCGCAAACGCTCGCCCAACTGGATCACCCGAACATCGTCCGTGTCTTCGACCAACGCGCCGGCGTGATGACGGGCTCGATCGATCCGGACGCCGCCGACGACGGGACCTGTCATTTGCTGTACATGCAATACGTTCCCGGCGGGACGTTGGCGGGCGTGGTCAAGCGGGTTCGCGATGTCGCCACGCCCACGGGCGACTTGTTGTTGCAATGCGTCGACGGGCAACTACTGAAATCCGCCCAGCAGGTCCCTGAGCGTTCCTCGGTGCGTGATTGGCTTTCGCAAGCATCCTGGGCCAGCGTGGTCGCGTGGATCGGCATTCAGTTGGCTCGCGCGCTCGACGAAGCCCATGCCAACGACGTGCTGCATCGCGACGTCAAACCGGCCAACGTGTTGTTGTCGGCCGAAGGCATACCGAAGCTGGCGGATTTTAACGTCAGTTTCGCGGGCGTCGCCGGCCGCGCCGGCGCGGCGGCGAACTTCGGCGGCTCGATCGCGTACATGGCACCGGAACATTTGAAAGCCGTCAGTGCCACCGACGCGACCGCGCCGGGAGCCGTCGGCCCCTCGGCCGATTTGTATTCGCTTGGCGTTTTGCTGTGGGAACTCTGGCAGGGACGCCGGCCGTTCCAGGTCCCGCAGCACGCGACGTCGTGGACCGAGATGCTGAGTCAACAGCTCGAATCACGCCGGCTCGATTTGGCCGTTCCGGTCCGCGGAGACGATCCCAGCGAGCGGGTGTTGGAGGCGGCGTTGCGGCGAACGCTCGATCACGAAGTCGCCGAACGCGTGGCCTCGGGGAACGAATTGGCGGCGCGGCTCAAACTGGCACTTCATCCGGAGATCGCCGACATCTTCGACCCGCCGCCGACCAGCGGACGGGCCAGACTGCTGCAATACTCGCCTCGAACGTTGGCGGCGATCGTGATTCTGACGCCCAACATCGCCGCCGGCGTCTTCAATTACTTTTACAACCAAGAACAAATCATTTCACGTTACGTGGATCGAGAACCCTCGTTCGAATCCGCGTTCAAGTTGATCGCGTTGGTCGTGAATTTGATCGCGTTTCCCGGCGGTGCGGCGATGATGTTGTGGTTCACCCAGCCGATCGTGACGGCCATGCGACAGGTCCGCGCCGGCAAAGACATCCCGTCGACGGCACTGGACGACTCGATCCAATTGAGCCAACGAGCGGCGATCATCGGCGGCTTGTTGTGGGTGATCGCCGGAGCCGTCTACCCGGTAACGCTGCGGATCTTGTTTCCGTCGTTCGACCGTGTCGAAGCGATTCACTTTTTCATGTCGTTGCTGATCTGCGGCGGCGTCGCGGCGGTTTACCCGTTTTTCGGCATGGCTTGGTTGGCGACGAAGATCTACTACCCAAGATTTCAGCGCGACCGTTTGAGCGACGATCAATTCCAAAGCCGGGCGTCGCTGGTCGCGCGGCGGTGCGGGCTGTTCCTGTTGGCCGCCGCGGTGATTCCGTTGATCGGTTTGGTCTTGCTGATTTCGCGAGACGTGGTCGCCAAGGACGTCATGCTGTGGGCCGTGCTGGCCAGCGTCGCCGGATTGTTCGCTGCGTTTTACGCTTTCGGTCGGATCATCGGCGACTGGCAAAAGATGTCCGTCGTACTCGGCAATCCGACGCAACGAGTCGTCCCGGCGGCGGATCAAGTGGTCTGACCGACGCCCCCGCGGGGACGTGGGCGATCGAGGAAGCGTTCAGGAAAGCCGGGGCCGGAACTCCTCTCGTCGCCGCGTCGGGTACGTTGTGACGGACATCGTCTTGGCGCTTTAAAAAGACCGGACGTCGTACAGATCCGTACGACGAT
>CAYVRC010000197.1:0-10074 GCA_964453205.1 uncultured Pirellulaceae bacterium
CAGGTGAAAATAGCTCACCATTGGCAGATTTCCAATTTCAAGAGAGGCAGCACACTTTGATATGTGCACGCATAGGTGCTCTTCAATTGTCGAACCGCTTTGATTTGATCCAGGTACTGCTTCGCCGAGACGCCCGCTGTCTCTTGCGCCAGCGACGGCGTCCCCAGAGCCTGGCACCAAACGAACCAGCAAACCACGGCCAAGAGCCGGTATCGACGTCGATTTGGTCGATTTACCCATCGGGCCATCGGTATCGCAATCGTCGTTTTCGATTTCAAAGCAGTCGCCTTCGGCGCCACTGAATTCGACACCCGCGTTGCTTGGCATTGCGGCCCAGCCCGCCAACAAAATGACCACGGGAGCAAGCGTGGTGGGCGTGAACGTCACGAATTTTCTCATCTTCATCTCCTCGTTTGAGGGTTTCAGAATCTCCGCGAAAACTCATCGCGGGAACTTCCGTTTATACCGATCGCGAGGGGGGGGGCAGATTCTGAAAAAAACCAACAAAAAGGGCTCGTCCGACGTAAGCGTGCGCGGGTCCGATCAGCGAGGAAACGGCGGCGGATGGTTGAAACAGCGTGGACATGGAATCCTTCAAGGGGATTCTCAGCGATTCCCGGCGAGGTTACCCACGTCGGGATTTGTGGGGCGAGCCTTTGCTAGCACTTCGCCATGTTCTCGCTCAAAGAACCCTCCCAGCTCGCGTTTGATGCTCGACGGCAAGACCAAAGTCTGATGAATCTGTACCGGATACTTTTGCTCGACCAAGATTTCCTGTCCCCAGCGCTTGTTGCATCCAAGAATTGAGCGTCAAAAGAGACGAAGCCGGTCGCCGCGAGGGTGTGCAGCGGACGAGTTACCAATCCAAGCCACTCAAAATCAAGAACTGACGATCGAGCGCATGACCGAAACGACCCGCGATCCACAAATCCACCACTCACCGGGAACTGCTGGTCCGATCGCGGGTTAGGCACGGCATCCACTGACAAATCAAGCCGACTCCGCCTTCGGTTGCGGGCTCTGTGAAATATGGGTGGCACCCTTTATTCCTGTATTTTTGTTCTCGGGGGCAGACGATGACGTCCAACGGCCCTTGGTTTCGGGAAAAGCGGGAAAACGGCAGATCGGTTGGCGTTGCGTCGGATCGCCGGGATTTGGTATCGCCAATTTTTCCGAGTGACTGTGCCGCCACGGCGGGTGCGCTCGGACCATACCACCAAAATCTCTGGGCACCCCGCACTGACACAAGGATGTTTGTCATGGCCGAAATCGATCCCCGTAAATTGCTGGAGCAAGACTTGTTTGCCGACGATCCGGTTCGTCAAATGGGCGTCATCCGAGCGATCAGCATGTTGGAACCCGAACAACTTCAGTCCAGCGGGCTGCCTTGTGCGGCTCGTTTGGTTCGACTGACCGGCAGCCAAGGCGAGATGGTTCGGATCGGAGCCGCCGAAGCTTTGGAATCCGGCGTCCCCGTTCAGGCGGACGAAGTCCCGCAATTGTGCGAGATGTTGTCCGGCGAACTGTCCGGCGACGTCAGCTACTGGTCGGCGACTCTGCTGGGCCGCTTGGGCGCAGCGGGGCAGCTCGGCGATCACTGGTCGCAAGCCGTGACGACGTTGCAGGCATGTTTGACCGAGTCGGCTTTTCTGCCCGCACGCGAGCGGGCCGCGTGGGCACTCGGCCGGATCGGCCGGCAAGCTCATGAGGCGATGCCGGTGCTTCGTGCAATCGCCGAGGACGCCCCGCCGAGACTGCGGCGATTGGCCGTCGAAGCCTTGGAATCGATTCGCGGCGTCGCGGCTTGAAAACGCGTCCGTAAGAAGCGTTCTCAAGGACGGGCGACAGGAAGTCGTCTTTGACATCGGGCAAGGAGGCCTGGATGGGACTTTTTTCAAGGAGCGGTTCGCGCGGCCGCCGACGTGGCCGCAGCCGCGGAATCCTTGGCTCGCTGCCGATCATCCGTTGGTTCGGGCCCTTGTTGACCGGTGGCGGCATCTTGGGCGCGGCGTTCGGTTTGGTCACCGGCCGCATCGATCTGCCGGCGCTCGATCAGTACCGCGGGACCACCGCGCCGGTCACCCTTCAACCTGTCAGTCTGCGAGACCTCGGAGACAAATCGCCCGATCGCATCCGCATCGCGACGTTCAACATCCGCCAATTTGCGGAGAAAAAAGCCAACAAGCCGATCGTCATGGGCCGCCTTGCGGGGATCGTCGGGAAGTTCGACGTGGTCGCGATCCAAGAAGTCATGTCGGGTTCGACGTTGCCGATCGACCGATTGGTCGAAGTGTTGAACCAAGACACGCCGCGTGGCACGACGCCGCGGTTTCAGTCGATCGTCAGCCATCCGATCGGGCGGACCAGTCACAAAGAATCCTACGCGTTCGTTTGGGACGCTTCGCGGATCGACTTCATTCCCGACAGCGCCTACGTCGTGCAAGACGGAGAAGTCGGCAGCGGCGACGATTTTTTGCACCGCGAACCGATGGTCGCGTCGTTCCAAGTCCGCGCACGGCCCGACCAGACCGCTCGTCCGTTTCGTTTCACGCTGATCACGATGCACACCGATCCGGATGAGGTCCGTGGCGACACCAACACCAACGAACTGAACGTCTTGGATGACGTGTTCAACAACGTGCGGGCTTGGGAGTATTCACAAAACGGCGAAGAAGACTTCATCTTGCTGGGTGACTTGAACGTCGACGTGGGTGGCTTGGCGGAGCTGGGCCGAATCCCCGGCATGGTCAGCTTGGCGGGCAAGCTGAAGACGAACGTGATCAAGACGAAAACGTTGGATCACATCTTGATCGACGCCCAGACCACGGCGGAATTCGTTCCCGGCCACGTCGGCGTCGTCGACATGGTCAACGATCTGGGCATCACGCTGGAGGAAGCCAAAGACGTCAGCGACCACTTGCCAGTATGGGCCGAGTTCAGCGCCTTCGAGTCCGGCGCGCCGGGCGCTCGATCTCCTCAGGTCGCACGCGAAGGCGGGCAACCGACGGCACGGTGAGGCCTCCTCGTCGATGGCGGAAGCTACAGCCGACCGGCGGCCCAACGAGTCCCGCGGACGATCGCGTTCAAGAAAACTTGGTCGGTAAAGGTTTCGCTGGAGTGACCGTAAGTCGTTCCGAAGACACGAGCCTTGCCGTACCGGTTGGTCCAGAACACCGGATGACTTTGCCCCGTCTTTTCACTGACGGACGTCGCCAGCGGGCTGGCGTTCGGCCACAGCTTTTCGATCACGTACAACTCGTCGATCTCACTGACGTGGTCCCGTGGGAATCCTGCCATGATCGGGTGATCGGCGGCGACGACTTTGATCGGATACCGGCTTTTGTGCTCGTGCCTGCGACTGGTGACGCCCAGCATTTCCCGCCAATCGTCGATGGTCGCGTCGCGGTAGGTGTGCATGGCACAGTGGATGACCACGGCCGGCGTGCCGTCGAAGTGCGGCTTGGTGATGCGGCGGATGTAATCCGCGTCGCTGGTTTTGGCGAAGCACTCGTTATGAATCACGACGTCAAAGTTGCCGGCCCAGTCCGTGTTGTCGTACAGACTGATTCTCGCGGAGGTGGTTTTTCCGCCTTCGCTGACGACGGTCCAATTCGTGTCGACGCCGCGGGCTTTGAAAGCCAACTGCATCGCTTTGGTTTGAAAATCATAGTCGTGGCAACAGCCGCTGGTGACCAACAGGATATCCAACGGTTCGGCCGACGACTCATCGGCGCTCGCCGCTGATGAAATCGTCGCGCCCGCGACCAACGTCAAGACGCAGGAAAGGATTAGTGTTCGCATGGCTCAGATCCGGTCGTCCATTTCGACGACTTCCATGACTTTCGTGTTTCGTTCGACGGCGATGACGGTCGTGCGTTGGCGAAGCCCGTCACGGCTTTCGGCGGTGACCGGCAAGACTTGACGCTTGTCGGGCATCTTCAAGCGAACGGTGAACGAACCGTCGGGCTGAAGCTTGACGGGGTTGCCGCCGACCATCACGGTCGACCCGGGAGCCGAATTGCCGAAGACGATCATTTCCGCGTCGACTTCGAAAGGCAGACGGGATTCGCGAAGCAAAAGCGGTTCGTTCGTGATCGATTTGCCTTGTTCGCCGCGATGCGGCATGGCCCTCTGCAAGCGTTCTTCGAACATGTCGCGGAGGTCGCCGGCGTCGCTGTCGTACCCGCCACTGAGCGAATAGATTCGCTCGTAGTCCTCGGCGATGTCGGTCCAGTGTTCGTCCAAGCGTTCGCATTCGCCGGGATTCGGCGTTTCGACGATGTTGCTGCGGCAAAGAGCGTGAAAGTCGCCGTTGTCGGCCAAGTAGCCGACCAAGACACGGTATCGCGACGGCGGTTCGTCGACATCGATGTACCAAGTGTTCACGCCGCCGTGGATTTGAATGTCCCGCTCGACGCTTTCGGCGCGGTTGCTGCTGACATCGCCGACGGCCAGCAGACGCAGTGTCGGAACGGCCGTGTGCCAGCGTTCGGCCAGTGCCGATTGGGCGCGCTGCACGCTGGCTCGGGTGACTTCCCAGCTCGCCTGAAGCCAGTAAGCGTCGCGGACCATCAGCACGGCCCGGTCTTGGTGTGGCTGCTCACCACGGGTCCGGTTGGAGCCGTTTTTCAGCGCCGAGCCTCCGACCAAAGTCCCGGTCGACAAGTCGCGATTGCGTTGGATCGATTCGCGCCGTTTCTTGATCTGGGCACGAATCCTAGCCGTTTTCGCCGAGATACGGGGCGGCTTCATTTCCGCGATGCGGCCCTGGTCGCTCGAGCGTCGACGGTTGTTTCGCTTGCGTTTGGTCGCGGCGGTTTCCAGGTTGCTCTTGCCCGCCGAACTCTGGCCGGCCCCGCTCCGTGAAGCGGATCCCTTGTCGCGTTTTTCTCGGCGAGGCGCCATCGATTTGGACTCCGCTTGGGATGACCCCGTCTTGGAGGCCCCCGTCTTGGCGGTCGCACCTTTCCGACGCAGACCCCGCTGCAGCTTTCCGATGGCCGTGATCAGTTCGTCTTTCTTCATCCCGTGCCAGCCGTTGATCCCGTAATTCTTGGCCAAATCGGCCAGCTCTCTACGGGTCTGGGCTTTCAAGTCGGCAGTCGTGATCACGGCGTAACTCCTTGATGAATAACGACTAACAACAGATACCGTTGTCGTCGCGCTGTTCGATGGTAAGGCGGGCGGTGACAACATCGTGGCGAGTCGTTACCGAGTGACTTTTGCAGGTGGGATCCGCAATAACGGAATAATCATCACCTGTGACATTATGCCAAGGGGGCCGGGCTTGGTCTAGGCGCTGTTTGCCGAAAACGTTCCGTGAGGTCAGTTTTTGCGGCTTGAGAGACCGATTAATCCCTGCGACCGGCGCCTTTTCTGCAGCGGCACGCTACGTTGACGTCCCGAGCCGCCCTGTCGTTACCCGAATCCGCCGGCATCGTGCTGCACGGCACCGGCGTCGGCGCTCCGGCCGGGTCAGGCTCTGACGTGACGGACAGGGGCGTCAAGCCATCCTTCGAACCGTTTTTTCGAGACAAGCACATCTCGCGTCGAACCGCGACGAAAAGGGGCCAAGACCGAGCGATGAACGAGACACCTCCCAAGCCTTTCGGCTTTCAGATGACCCCCGCAATCAGGCGGCTCGGCGGAGCCGGGACCGAACTGGCGACCGGGGCGTTGGGCCTGGGCGGTGTGGGCTACCTGATCGATCGCCGCATCGGCTGGCAGCCCCCCTGGCTGGGAATCGCGGGCGTCTTTCTGGGCTTCGCCCTGGGAATGTATCGGCTGATCCGTGTCGCCAACGAATTGGAGAGGGACATGAGGAACCGCGAACGGGAAAGGCGGCGATCCCAGGCGGCGAAATCGCCGGCCGACCCGGTGGCCCGAGAGATCGACGGTGAGAGCCGTGACAAGCCTGACCAGGCGGGTGAATCGCTTGAGTGACCGGCCGCGACCGTCCTCGGGGGCGGATTCCGAAACGCCAGTCCGGCGGCCGCCGGCTTCACCGCGGCGATCTTCGCACCCTTTCCTGTGGGCGTCCCTTTGGACGACCCTGGCGTGGCTGCTGGGCGGGTCGGTGTTGCTGGCGACCCGACGCTGGGCACCCAGTCTTCTCGGCGGGCTGGAACCGGCGTTGATGCTGCAGATCACGGTGGGCAGTTATCTGGTCGCCTTGGTTGCGTCGTTGCCCGGAATCGCGGTGGACTTTGGCAGAGCGTTTCGGAGTGCCCGATCGCGTGAAGGGCCGGGACCGGTGCCGAATCGCTTCGGCGAATTTGTCGCATCCGTGCTGATAAGACTTGCCGGCACCATTGCACTGTTTATGCTCTGCCGCTATCAAATGCCCCCGTCGCAGGACGTCGTCGCCGCTTGGGTACTCGGTTGGTACGCCTGGCTGGTTCTTGTCGAGGTCGTTTCGCTGTGTCGAGCGATCGTTCCGATGGAAGAGCCCACTCCGTAATTTTGTCGTTACTCGATCCCCGCTCCAGTCGCACGTGTCGATGATTCTTGCCGCTCATAATCCCGTCGAGCATGCCGTCCCCCATGCGTTGCATTCCGAGCCGGTGTTTCGCGTCCCCTTGAGCGGCCTGGGCAGCGACTTGCCGGCGCTCGGGATTCGCGACGGCTACTACGAGTTTTATGTCACCAATCATTTGATGATGTCCGCCGTGGCGGGTTTGTTGGTCATCCTGACGTTTGCGTGGGTCGGTCGCCGCGTCGGGACGCGAACCGGCAAGGGTCTGGAACGTTACCAAACCCGTGGTCGCGTCTCACAGTTGTTTGAAACGATGTGCGCGTTTATCCGCGACGAGGTCGCCGCGCCGAACCTTCACGGCCTGACCGATCGGTACATTTACTACATCTGGACGGTGTTTTTCTTCGTCCTGTTTTCCAACGTCTTGGGCGTGATTCCCTTCGGGTACATGCTCCAACTGATGACCGGCGATTCGCATTTTTCCCATTGGGGCGGCAGCGCGACGGGGAACCTGTCGCTGACCGGCGTGCTGGCGGGCTTGTCGTTGATCGCGATCATTTACATCGGAATTCGCGAAACGAGTCCCAAGGATTTCTTCAACCACTTCAACCCGATCGGTTGGGATGACGTGAAGATGCTGCCGATCTCGTTGTTGCTGTACGTCTTGGAATGGCTCAGCTTGTTCATCAAGTGTTTCGTATTGGCGATGCGGCTTTTCGGCACGATGATGGCCGGTCACTTGGTGTTGGCGGCTTTCGTGGGATTGATTTTTGCGACGCGTGAGGGGGCCGGCGACTCGGCGGCCTGGGCGGTCAGCATCCCGGTGATGATCGTGGCGACCGCATTGACGCTGTTGGAATTGTTTATCTGTTTCTTGCAGGCATTCATCTTCACGTTCTTGACGGTCTTGTTCATCTCCCAATTGGCGGTCCACGAGCACGACGAACACTTGGACAATGATCCCGATGCGTTGTCTGACGCGGCCCAGATGGACCCCGACAAAGCCTTCGATCCTGGACGTTTGGGACCGGCCGTTTAAACAATTTTGAATTACTGTTTTCGGTCCGGGCCGACCTCGGCGCGGACTATTTTGAACCACCGTAGATTTTTCTTTTTGGAGCGAACCTTCAATGTTTGGATTGGCGATGTACGAATTGACCACTTTCTTGGCTCAGGCCCTGCAGAATGATTTCGGCCGCATGGGGATCGGGATCGGCATCGGCCTGGTCATCATCGGAGCCGGGCTTGGCATCGGTCGCATCGGCGGCTCGGCGGTCGAAGCCATGGCCCGTCAACCCGAAGCGGGTGGTCGTATCCAAACGGCGATGATCATCGCGGCCGCTCTGATCGAAGGGGCGACCGTGATCGCACTCGTTTTCATGTTGCTCAACCGCGGCTAAACCGCCGACGCGAGACGCGCGGGGGCCCGTCCCCGCCGACGCGTCTGGCGCGGCCTTCGTCTGCCGTTGACGCCCCGGTGTCTCTGGCGTGTTGTCGTTCGTCCGAATTGCTTGAAGTTTGTTGAAACCCATGATCGCAACAAAGTATTGGTTCGCATCGACCTTGCTGCTTTTCGCCGGACTGCTGGTGGCGCCGTCGGTTCGGGCCGACGCCCAGGCGGCTTCGGAAGCCGATGCCACGGAAGTGGCATTGACCGCTGCGGATGGCTCCGACGGTGATCATCCGGAAGGAGATCATTTCGAGGCGGATCACGACGGCGATTTGCATGCGGACGGTGAACACGGCGAAGAAGAGGAAGGCGGAATCTTGTCCTTCGACTTCGGTTCGGCGTTCTTCAACCTGCTGATCTTCTTGTTCGTCTTTGCGATCCTGTCGGCCTTTGTTTGGCCGAGCGTCTTGGGCGGCCTGCAGGCACGCGAAGACAAGATCCGCAGCGACCTGCAAGCCGCCGAAGCCGCCAACGCGAAAGCCGAGGCGATGTTGCGGCAGTACCAAGTCAAACTGGACGACGCGGCCCAGCAGGTTCAAATCATGTTGGCCGAGGCCCGCCAAGACGCCGAAGCCAACGGGCAGAAGATCATCGACGGCGCCAAACAGGAAGCCGTGCGTCAACGCGAGCGGGCCGTCGCGGATATCGAAACCGCCAAGAAGGTCGCCATGACCGAGATCGCCGGCCAAACCTCGGAAATCGCGATGCAACTTGCTCGCGGCGTCGTCGGTCGGGAACTGAATGCCGAGGATCACTCCGATCTGATCCGTCAGTCGCTTGACCAACTGCCCAGCAACAACTGACTCGGCCGTCGGCCGACCGCAAACCATCCTTGCAAGAGTAAACCATTTCCGTGTCCGACGACAACCAGCTTCAACCCACCGTTCTTGATATCGGAGCCGAGCAGCTCGGGAAGCCCTACGCTCGCGCCTTGATCGCGGCAGCGGCAAAAGCGGGCGTGGCGGACGAAGTGTTTGCCCAGCTGTGCGAAGTCGTCGACGAAGCGCTTCACCAGAATCCTCGGTTGGCCGCGGCGTTGGCGTCCCCGCGGGTCGGAGAGTCCGAAAAGAACCGCATCGTCGACCGTCTGTTCGGTGGCCGAGTCAACGAAGTCTTGCTTCGCGGCATGAAAGTCATGAACGCCCACGGCCGTTTGGGTTTCTTGCCCGCGGTACGTGACGCCGCGGCCAAGATCTTGGACGAACAGGTCGGCCGCGTCGTCGCGGAAGTCCGCACGGCGGTACCGCTTTCGGATGACTTGCGTGGCGAAATCCTACACCGCTTGGGCGAGTCCTTGGGCAAACAGATTCGCCTGAAAGAATCGGTCGATCCGTCCCTGATCGGCGGCATGCTGATTCGCGTCGGCGACACGGTTTTTGACACGTCCGTCTCGGGACGTTTGGCGAAGCTGGGGCGTTCGGTTCGCAGCGGTTTTGCCCAACAACTTTTACAACGCTCGTCCCGTTTCGTCGCCGAGGATCGCATCGATTCGGCCGACGAAAACGGCACGATCGATGCGACCTGACGAGCCGTGATGCCGACACCACTTTTTTCCTGATGCAGACCCACTCCTGATTCAATCGATTCGGAAACACTTGCCGTGAAATTCAATAGCGATGAAATCGCCTCCGTCTTGCAACAAGAAATCGAACAGTTCGATAGCAAGATCGACGTCCGCGAAGTCGGAACCGTACTCGAAGTCGGCGACGGGATCGCGCGGGTCTACGGACTGTCCGGTGTGATGGCCGGTGAAATGGTCGAGTTCCCCAACGGCGCGACCGGCTTGGCTTTCAACTTGGAAGAAAACAGCGTCGGCGTCATCATTCTGGGTGACTATTTGACCATCGAAGAGGGCGACGAAGTCAAAGCCCTGGGTACCCTGTTGTCGGTTCCCTCCGGCGACGCCGTCGTCGGACGTGTCCTCGATCCGCTGGGAAACCCGCTCGACGGCAAAGGCCCGGTACAAACCGAGACGACCCGTCCGGTCGAGATCATCGCCACCGGCGTCGCCGAGCGACAGCCCGTGACCGAGCCGATGCAGACGGGCATCAAAGCCATCGACGCGATGACGCCGATCGGACGCGGCCAACGCGAACTGATCATCGGCGACCGCAAGACCGGCAAGACGGCGATCGCGATCGACGCGATC
>CAYVRC010000198.1:0-10050 GCA_964453205.1 uncultured Pirellulaceae bacterium
TCGACGGCGTTGTCGATCGCCTCGTCGGTCTTGAACGCCGAAAGCAACGACGCCGAAAGCAACGACGCCGCCGGGGACGACGCCGGAAAAAATGGCGAGCAAAACAGCGTCCCGGTGCTGCCCAACATCGCGTCGGTGAAAGTCCCCGCCGTGGAACTGCCGCCCTGCCGCGTCGTCAGCCTGGGGACGTCCGTCGACGGCCGATTGTGGGGAGCCACACAAACACTGACCGACGTCGGACAGTTGGCCGTCACGCAGACCCGAGCCGAGATGCCCTGGACGATCGCCCGCGCGGTCGTCCGCCGCGTGACGAAAGAAACGATGGTCGTCGCGGCGAGAAAACAACTGGGCATCAGCGGCGACATGGGCCGGCTATTTCACTTCGCCGCGGCGTCGGCCTGGAGCGCCACCGAATCGGCCGACACGAGGTGCTGGGGCTTGCTGCCGCGGGAGATCCAAGTCTTGCGAGCCGAATTGCCGGCCGGACGTCACACGATCGACTTGTCACCGCTGGGCCCCGAAGGCCAGCCGATCGGACCTCCGGTGCAACGCGATGTCACCGTCGAAGACGGACGCAATCATTACCTGATCGCGATCGCCCCGGATCGACACGTTTACATGGTCGACTGAGCGGGTCGACGGAGCCGAGCGCCTAGCCGATGAACAGCACCGCGCGGGCGAGTTGCAACCAGGCGCCCCCGTGCGGGTCGGTCATGTCGAAATCCTTCGTCGGCACGTAAGCTTTGCGGCCGTCGACGACGCGAACCGGCACCGGCGATTTTTCGGCAAGCTGGTCGATCCGGCGACGGTTCGTGTAATGCAACACGATGAACCGGGCGTCGTTGGTGATCGACGAAATCCCCCACGCCGCGGCGTCCAATCGCAGTTCCACCAGCGTCAGCATCCGCTCGGCGGCGTCGGGCAGTTTTCCGAAACGGTCGACCATCTCCTCACGGATTTCAGCGATTTGCGTGACGTCGTCGATCTTCGCCATGCGGCGATACAGATCGATTTTGTGACGCAGGTCGGGGACGTATTCGTCGGGCAAGTAGGCCTCGATCGGCAAATCGATGTCGACGTCGGCGGACAGTTTGGGCGGCAATTTCTGAGCCTGACGGACGGCGTCCTCCAGCAAATGACAGTACAACTCGTAACCCACCGCGGCGATGTGACCGCTCTGTTGACTGCCCAGCAAATTACCGGCACCGCGGATCTCCAAGTCACGCATCGCGATCGCGAAACCCGCCCCCATCTGGCTGTAGTCTTCGATCGCCCGCAGCCGTTTGCTGGCTTCGGGGTTCAGGTGTTTTCGCTTGCTGACCAGCAGATAACAGTACGCCTGGTGCTTGTAGCGACCGACGCGTCCGCGAAGCTGGTGCAGATCGCTCAGCCCGTACTTGTCGCCTTCGTCGATAAAGATCGTGTTGGCGTTGGGGATGTCCAAGCCGCTTTCGACGATCGTCGTGGCCAGCAACAAATCGAACTTGTGATCGATGAAGTCGATCATGATTTGTTCCAGCTCGCCTTCGGGCATCTGTCCGTGGCCGATGCCGATCCGGATTTCGGGAACGATCGTTTCGATCCGCTCCTTCAACTGGTGCATGTCGCCGATGCGATTGTGGACCAAAAACAGCTGGCCGCCGCGATTGAGTTCCCGCACGATCGCGCTGCGGATCAATTGATCGTCCCAGCGTGACACTTTCGTCTCGACGCTCATCCGTTCGGCCGGCGGCGTTTCCAAGTTGCTGATGTCGCGGACGCCGACCAAGGCCATGTGCAACGTCCGCGGGATCGGCGTCGCCGAAAGCGTCACCACGTCGACGTTGTTGTGGCCCTTTTTCAGACGCTCTTTGACCTCGACGCCGAACCGTTGTTCTTCGTCGACGATGACCAAGCCCAAGCGGTTGAACTTGACGTCCTTACCGGCGATGCGATGCGTGCCGATCACGATGTCGGCTTCGCCGGACTTGATCCGCTTGATCGTCGCGCGGGTGTCGGCGGGGGAAACGAAACGCGACAGCTTGGCGATGTCGATCGGGAACTCGGCCATCCGTTCGCGAAAGGTGTTGTAATGCTGTTCGGCCAGCACGGTCGTGGGCACCAGCACGGCGACTTGGTAACCCGACGTGACCGCCTTGAAAGCGGCCCGCATGGCGACTTCCGTTTTGCCGAAACCGACGTCGCCGCAGATCAGACGGTCCATCGGCCGATTGCTTTCCATGTCGTCCTTGATCGCTTCGATCGCGGTCAACTGGTCCGGCGTTTCGGTGTACGGAAAGCTGGCGTCGAACTGTTGCTGCCACGTGTTGTCGGGGTCGAAAGTGATGCCCAATCGGGCGCGACGTTTGGCCTGCATCTCGATCAGCTCGCCGGCCATGTCCGTGACGGCGGACTCGGCGGCCTTTCGATGGTTCGTCCAGGACTGCCCGCCGATTTTTGCCAGCCGCGGCTGGGTCTTCGCGCCGCCGATGTACTTTTGCACCAAACCGATGCGGGACGCCGGCACGTAGATCTTGGCACCCTCGGCGAACTCGATCATCAAGTGTTCGATGTGCTGGCCGTTCTTTTCGATCTGTTGCAGGCCACGGTACAACCCGATGCCGTGCGAAAGATGGATCACCAGATCGCCGGATTCCAGTTGCAGCAGGCTGTTGATCGGTTTGCCACGCGAACGCGACTTGCCCCGCCGCACCGGGCTGCGATGAAACAGCTCCGCGCCGGTCAGCACCAGGGCGCCGACGGCCGGCAAGCGAAAGCCGCCCGAGACGTCGGCGACGACCATGTGCAGTCGGCCTTGTTTGGCGGCCGTCGTCGGTTGCAAAAGCTCCGTCAGACGCGTGCCGTCGGCGGGGGTGTCGCCGACGACGATGACCTCGTGACCCGCCGCGATCTCGTCGACCTTTTTCTGAGTCTCGGAAAGCTCGCTGGCGAAACTGTCCGCCGACGCCGTGTTCAGGTCGATCAGTTCGTCGCCGCTCGCTTCGGGAAAATCGCCGGCGGTGACGACGCGGTGACTGGTCATCGACGCCAGCAATTCCGGCATCGTCAAAAACCGCGACGGATCGACGACGCGGTTCAAAAGCGCGGTCGCCGAAACCTCGCAGGCCTGCGGGTCGACGACGACGACGATCGTGTCGTCGGGCAGATAATCGCTGATCGGCCCGAGTTCCAGATCAGCCGGGCGACGACCCTCCGGTGCGTCCGGTGGCAAGGCGTTCGTCTCATCGACGTCGTCGAAACCGAGTCGCGCGTCGGCGGTCGGCGGAGGGTCGGCGGTCGGCGGAGGGTCGGCGGTCGGCGGAGGGTCCGCCGTGGCGCCGATCGCGGCCAATTCGATTCGCGTGATCGATTCCAGACTCCGCTGGCTGCCGAGGTCGAACTTTCGGATCGATTCGATTTCGTCGCCGAACCATTCGACACGGATCGGCAAAGGCTGATCGGGGGAAAAGATGTCCAACAAGCCGCCCCGGGTCGCGAATTCGCCGGGAAACTGGACCGCCGTCGTCGCCGCGAACCCGGCCCCGGCCAACCAGCGGCGGATCTCGTCCGGTTCGATCGTCTGGCCGACCTTCAGCGTCCGCGTGGAATTCTCCAGCTCGCGGGGCGTCGGGACTTTCTGCAAGGCCCCGCCGATGGACGCCGTCACCAACAGCGGCTCGGGCGAATCGGCCGCCCGGCCACGCAACCGCTGCAAGACCTGCAACCGCTCGGCGTAATCGATGTCGCGGATCGACGCGCCGCTGCCGTCGCCGGCCGAAAGCGGCAGGCTGACGGAATCCTCCAGGCCGAACGATCTCGCGTCCCCGGCGACGATGTCGGCGTCGGCGACCTGGGGCAACAACATCAACAGGTGCGGCGTGCTCCGCGCCAACGTGGCGGCCAACAAGGCCCGGATGCCGCCCCAGACGCCACCGAAAGCCAACTGCTGGTCGGCCCGGAAATTCCGCATCCGCGCACCGACTCCCGCCGCCTCGTCCAACGCGGCGGGCAGATCGGCGAGTCGTCGGATGGGAGGCGGCCCCGCGAGACGCTTCTTTCCGCGGGACTTCCGTGACGGTACGACAGTCAAATTAAGTTCGCTGATGGTAGACAGGCGGTGGTGATCGCCTGAGGAAAACGTATCCTGTTGGCGTCGAACCGTGAAGGAGATGGCGAACGGGGGTGCGGTCAACGACCGTCGTCCCGCCGTCTTTCTTTCCGCCCCGATACACACCCCCACACACCCCCCAACTCTGCAACCATTTTATGAGCATCGGAATCGGCATCGTCGGCGGCGGCATGATCAGCAACTTTCACGCCAAGGCCATCACGGACGCCCAGGGCTGCCATTTGGTCGGTTGTGCCGATCGGGTGCCGGAAAGAGCCAAAGAATTCGCCGACAAGTACGGCTGCAACGGATACGATTCGGTCGACGCGATGCTGGCCGATCCGGCCGTCCAAGCCGTCAGCGTCTGCACGCCCAGCGGGGCCCACTTGGAACCCGCCCTGGCCGCCGCTCACGCCGGCAAGCACGTGATCGTGGAAAAGCCGCTGGAAATCACCACCGAGCGGTGCGATCAGATCATCGACGCGGTCGATGCGGCCGGAAAGAAACTGATCGTGACTTTCCAGAGTCGCTTTCATCGCTCCAGCCGATTGATGAAGCAAGCCGTCGACGCCGGCCGTTTCGGGACCGTGACGATGGGCGACGCTTACGTGAAGTGGTATCGCAGCCAGGAGTACTACGACAGCGGCGCGTGGCGTGGCACGTGGGCCCTGGACGGCGGCGGGGCGCTGATGAACCAAGCGATCCACAGCGTCGATTTGCTGGTCTGGCTGATGGGCGACGTCGAGGAAATCAGCGCCATGACCGCCACCATGACCCACGAACGGATCGAAGTCGAAGACGTCGCCGTGGCGAACTTGAAATTCAAATCGGGGGCCTTGGGCGTCATCGAAGCCACGACGACGGCCTATCCCGGGGCACTCAAACGCATCGAAATCTGTGGCAGCAACGGCTCGGCGGTCCTGGAGGAAGAAGACATCATCCAGTGGGACTTTGCCGACGAGACCGAGGAAGACAAACAAATCCGCGAATCGATGATGGGCAACACCGAATCCGGCGGCGGCGCGTCGGACCCCTCGGCGATCGACCATCACGGGCACACCAAACTGTTCGAAGAATTCGTCGGCACCGTCAACGAAGACCGACCGTCGATCCTGGACGGACGCGAAGGCCGCCGTAGCGTCGAAGTCATCCGCGCGATCTACGAGAGCGCCAAGACCGGTCAGCGGGTCCGCTTGTAGACGCTAACACGATCCGCCCCCCGCGCGTTATATTCGGGTCGGCCCTGACCACCAGACGAATCACCAGTGAAAGGAAACCACGATGGGTAGCGATGAGATTTTGATGGACGCCGAGGAACGCATGGAAAAAGCGGTCTCGGTCCTCGGAAACAACTTGTCGGGAATTCGCACCGGCCGGGCCAACCCGGGCTTGGTCGATTCGATCAAAGTCGAGGTCTACGGGTCACAAACCCCTCTCAAACAACTCGCCTCGATCGGCACGCCCGAGCCGCAGCAGATCTTGATCCGCCCCTACGATGCCGGCACGATCAAAGAAATCGAAAAAGCCATCGTCGCCGGCGACTTGGGCCTGAATCCTCAAAGCGACGGCCGGGTCGTCCGCTTGAACGTGCCCCCGCTGTCGACCGACGTCCGCAAGAAAATGGTCTCCCGGATCAAAGAGCTGTCCGAAGACGCCAAAATCAGTATCCGAAACATCCGCCGCGATGCCAACAAAGCGGCCGACCAGGCGGAAAAGGACAAAGAGATGTCCGAGGATGACCGCGACAAGACCAAAGAAGCCGTCCAGGAACTGACCAAAAAGTTCGAAGCCCAAACGACCGAGATGGCCAAGAACCGAGAAGCCGAAGTCATGGAAGACTAGGGAAATCGCCTGCCCACCTTCGGGCACCCCCGACTTCCCGAATGTTCACGATCTCCCCACCTTTTACAGCATCTGAAGTCGCGATGATCCGCTCGTTAATCGCCGAAACCGCGAACCCCACCGCGCTGCTCGCCCAGATCGACCAGATCGACAACGTCACCAAGGGCGCCTTGATCGGCGCCGTCGTGGTCTTCGTCGGCATCATGATCGCGCTGTTCATCTTCGCCAGCTATTTCGGGCTGTGGATCCAATCCCAGCTCACCGGCGCGGGCATTTCGATGTTCAACCTGATCGGCATGACGTTCCGAAAGGTCAACGCCCGGACGATCGTCCGTAGCAAGATCATGGCCACCCAAGCCGGCTTAAACGATCCGGAAATGACCTCCGGTGCCATGGAGGCTCATTACTTGGCCGGCGGCAACATCCAGCAAGTCATCCGTGCGTTGATCGCCGCCAAGAAAGCCAAAACGATCTCGCTGACGTTCCGCGAAGCGACGGCGATCGACCTGGCCGGACGGGACGTCTTGGAATCGGTCCAGACGAGCGTGTATCCCAAAGTCATCGACTGCCCGCCCCGCGGTGCCGCCAAACCGTCGCTCGACGCGGTCGCCAAAGACGGAATCCAGCTGAAGGTCAAAGCCCGGGTCACGGTCCGTGCCAATTTGCAACAATTGATCGGCGGTGCGACCGAGGAGACGATCATTGCCCGGGTCGGCGAAGGCATCGTCAGCGCGATCGGCAGCGCGGTGAGTCACAAAGCCGTCCTGGAAAATCCCGACGTGATCAGCAAGGCCGTCTTGTCACGCCGCTTGGACAGTCAAACCGCTTTCGAAATCGTCAGCATCGACATCGCCGACATCGACGTGGGCGCGAACATCGGCGCCCGCTTGCAAGCCGATCAAGCCGAGGCCGACACGCAGGTCGCCCGCGCCAAGGCGGAAAGCAAACGAGCCGCCGCGGTCGCCGAGGAACAGGAAATGCAGGCCCGGATCGAGGAAAGCCGTTCGAAAGTCGTCGAATCCCAAGCCCTCGTGCCGGTGGCCATGGCCGACGCCTTCCGCAGCGGCAAGCTGCAAATTTTGGATTACTACAAACTGCAAAACGTCAGCGCGGATACCGAAATGCGGAAAGCCCTGGCAGGTTCGAAACGCGAAAAAATCGAAGAATACACCTAGTGGCCGGCGATCTCGAAGACTTCCTGAAACGCGCCGCCTCTCGTCGACAGGCGAAGGCCGCCCAAGAGACCCAGCAGGCGAAGAAAAACGCTGCCGGGCCGGCCCGCGCCCGTGAGTACACCGACAGTCGTCGCGAACGAACGGTCCGCCAGAGCGAAGATTTGATCGACGACGCGATCACCGGGGAGATCGTCGACGAGATCGGGCCCTCGCTGGCCGAAGAGCGTCTGGCGATGCAGCAGCAAAAGATCGCCGCGGCGAAAAAGAAAGCCGCCGCCATCGAAGCCGCCACGGCCGCTCGTCGTAAGAAAGAAGGCTTGCCGCCGAAGTTGGAAAAAGCCGCTCCCGTTCAGGCCGAGGGCATCACGCTGACGGGAGACCTCCGCCAAGACGTGCTGCGGCTGATGACCTCGCCCGTCGGATTGCAACAAGCGTTCCTGCTGAAAGAGATCCTGGACCGCCCGGACCATCGCTGGTAACGGGGACCATCACTGGTAAAGATCCGTGTCAGTCACGGGCTTCGCGTGAAATCTCCCCTTCCGCCCAATCGTGCCGCGGACCCTCAAAACCCGCGCTGCAGCCCCGGGCTGATGTCGACGTCCAGGCCGGCGAACTCGCCCCGATCGATCTTGCGCCACGCGATCGCGCCCATCACCGCGTTGTCGGTACACAGCTCCGGCGGCGCGATCACCAAATCAAATCCGTCCCGCCCCGCCGCCTCGTGCAACCGATCTCGGAGCCGCCCGTTCGCGGCGACTCCGCCACCGACGATCAACCGCGGCGCCGACGTTTCCCGGACCGCCCGAGCGGCTTTCGCGACCAGCACGTCGACGACGGCGGCTTCGAACGAAGCGCACACGTCGGCTTTTTTCTTCTCGCTGAATTCCATCGACGTGAAGTCCTGCTGCCCCGGACCGACCAGGCTGTAGCGGACGGCGGTCTTCAATCCGCTGAAACTGAAATCGAAGCCCTCGTCGCGAATCATCGATCGGGGAAACGCGAAGGCCTGCGGGTCTCCCCCGACCGCCAACCGCGACACCGCCGGCCCGCCGGGGAACCCCAGCGAAAGCATCGCGGCGACTTTATCGAACGCTTCGCCCGCCGCGTCGTCGATCGTGCCGCCCAAATAACGCAAATCTAGCGGGCCGTCGCAGTGATACAGACTCGTGTGCCCGCCACTGACGATCATCCCCACGCAGGGATAAACCGACGTTTCGGCGGCCAACTGGCAGGCGTACAGATGAGCGTGCAGGTGATTGATCGTGACCAAAGGCTTCCGCCACGCCACGGCCAGCGTCTTCGCGGCGACCAATCCGACCAACAACGATCCGGCCAGTCCCGGCCGATCCGCCACCGCAACGGCCTGCAAATCGGCCGCACCGACACCGGATTGACGCATCGCGACGTCGATGACCGGCAAGATCCGCTGGACGTGAGCCCGAGCGGCCACCTCGGGCACGACCCCCCGAAATTCGGCGTGCAACTCGTCCTGGGTGGCGATGCACTGGCCCAAAACCCGTTCGTCGCGATCGACCACCGCCGCCGCCGTCTCGTCGCAAGTCGATTCGATGGTCAGCAGCGGCATGCCGGCGAGTCTACCCCGTCGATTCCGGACAGGCCATCGGGAATCCACAGAGTCAAGAATCGCAGCATAGCCCTTGACAGAATGTTCACGCTGTCGATACTTCTGCCGATCCGCCTGTGGGACCGCGCCCGTTTTCTGCGCGTCCACCGATCTCGCGCGACCCGACGAATACGGACATTTTCGCAAGCAATGCCAACCATCAATCAACTCGTTCGCAAACAACGCAAATCCAAACGCGGCCAGAGCAAGTCTCCGGTGCTGGAGCGTTGTCCCCAAAAGCAGGGCGTCTGCTTGCAAGTCAAAACGATGACACCGAAGAAGCCCAACTCGGCCCTTCGAAAGATCACGCGGGTTCGTCTGAGCAACGGGAAGGAAGTCACGGTTTACATTCCCGGCGAAGGCCACAACCTGCAAGAGCACTCGATCGTGCTGGTTCGCGGCGGCCGAGTCCGCGACTTGCCCGGTGTGCGATACCAAGTCATCCGCGGTTCTCGGGACGCCCTGGGCGTCGAAGGCCGCAAGCGATCGCGTAGCCGTTACGGCGCGAAGAAATAACGCGAAGAAACAACGCAAAAAACGACGATTGCGGGGACGACCGGCGGCCGACCGCCGGCATTCTGCCGACATCATGACCAGCCGCGCGGCACCTGCCGCCGAGCCAGTCACCTTTCACAACCATCCGAAACACACCGACCGCCAGTTCACGGAAGCCGACCGAATCCATGGGACGAATCACCGCCAGCCGAACGCACATCAAGGGCGACCCACGCCACAATTCGATGCTTGCCAGCAAATTCATCAACTGTTTGATGCTGGACGGCAAAAAGACGACGGCTCAGCGAGTCTTTTACGACGCGCTGGATGAAGTCGCCAAGCGAAAACCGGACGCCGGCGAACCCATCACGGTGTTCGAAGAAGCCATCGAAAACGTCAAACCTTACATCGAAGTCCGCAGCAAGCGGGTCGGCGGTGCCAGCTACCAGGTGCCCATGCAGGTCAACCGCGCCCGCCAGCAAAGTTTGGCGATCCGTTGGATTCTCGGCGCGATTCGTGACAAAAAAGGCAGGCCGACTCACCTGAAACTGGCCGATGAGATTTTGGCCGCCCACAATAAAGAAGGCGTCGCTTACACGAAGCGGGAAAACACCCACCGCATGGCCGACGCCAATAAGGCTTTCGCACACTTCGCTTGGTGATATTGCCCCATCGCCGAGTGGAGTTTCCGCGGCTCGAATTGCCCCTCGAGCCGCGGTTTTTTTATGCGCCGAGCGAGGAAAAGCTGCCCGGTCGGAGCGAAGTTTGCAGCCGTCGGTCGAAGGTTCTTGCGGCCGGTGACTTGCCACGCCAAACGCCCGGTTACC
>CAYVRC010000199.1:0-9909 GCA_964453205.1 uncultured Pirellulaceae bacterium
TTTCGTGGACTTGGAATTCATTCATGCACCCCGTTACGACGACGGTTTCGCCGTCAACGGCATGACCAGCGCCACCTACAACACTAACGGCCAGCAGTGGTACGGACGCCAGTCCGTTTGGGGCGGCAGCGAAGATTACGGATTTCACATCAGCTACGGGCATCAAACCGGCAACGACTACACCACGGGTGACGGATTCGAACTTCCCACGAGTTACAAGTCGCGGGATCTGTTCGTCGCCATGGGATACGACTTATCGGACAGCGAAACGTTGGAAATCAATCTGCTGCGATTGGACCAAACCGATGTGGAATTCCCCGGCTTGGTGTTCGACTTGAACTTTTTGATCACCGACGGCTACGAGATCACTTACGCGGATACGAATCCTTACATCGGAGATCGTTTCACGGCGGAAGTCTGGTACAACCGAACCCGGTTCGAAGGGGACACGCTGCGGAGCGGCAAGAACAACCAGATCCCCACGTTGGTTTTTGACTTGGAATCGGCCAGCGGCGTCGACGGGTTCGCCGTCACCGATGGCGACGCGCTTTCGGCAGGCTATCGCTTGGAAAACACGTTTTTGTTCGACAACGGATGCGGCCGCGATGGGCAGTTTTCCATCGGCACCGATGTGATCTTCTTGAACCAAGAACTCAACGATATCGAACCCGATGCGCCGGCCGACGACAACAACTTTCCGATACCTCGCAGCCACAGCGTCGACGTCGGCTTGTACGTCGAGGACATCGAACAGGTTTCGGACCGGCTGACGATGACGGCGGGCGCTCGAATCGACGGCGTGTTCACCGACGCGCGCGAGGACGTCGACGGTGTCCCCGAGTCGATCGCGGATCTGAAAGACAGCGACCTGGATCAGCAATTCCTGTTGGGAGCGGCCTATCTGACCGGCGAATATGCGGTTTCACCGCGGTGGGCTTTGACCGCGGGGATGGGGACGTCGCATCGCCCGCCGACGCTGACGGAACTTTATGCCGAGAACTCCTTCATCGGATCGTTGCAACGCGGGCTGACGTTTTTGGAAGGCGATCCGCAACTCGATGCCGAAAAGCTTTACCAAGTCGACATCGGCACCCGCTACGACGGCGACGACATCCGCCTGGGCTTGTTCGGTCACCATGCGTGGATTCACGACTACATCACCTACGATCTGGTTTCGCCGGCCGGCGGCATCGACGGTTTCCCGCAGGGGGCCGCGTTGGTCAATACCGACTTGGCGACCCTGGCCGGATTCGAGACCTACGGACAATACGACGTCAGCCGGATGGTCAGCTTGTTCGGAATCCTGAGTTTCGTCGAGGGCCGGGATCACACCCGCAACAAGCCGGCCCGGCTTTACGAGGGCACCCCCCGTAGCGATGTGGTCAAAGACAAAGAACCGCTGCCCGGCATCGCGCCCATGGAAGCCCGCGTCGGCATGGTGCTACAGGATCCCTCGCCACAGCGTCGGTGGGGCATCGAATTTTTGGCCCGCATCGTCGACAACCAAGATCGCATCGCCGACAGCTTGGAAGAAATCGAAACGCCGGGCTTCACCGTTTACAACCTCCGCGGGTACGCCCGGCAAAATCAGTGGCTGTGGACCGCGGGCGTGGAAAATTTGTTCGACAAGTTCTACCGCGAACACATCGACTACCGGAGCGGTTTGGGAGTCTTTCGACCCGGCATCGGATTCTACGCCGGTGCCCAAGTGAATTATTGACCCGGTTCGAAACGGTTTAATCCGTTTAACCTTGACAGGAGAATCGGCATCGCCGGGCGAAAGGAGACTCACCCGTCCTCGGTTCGGTGCGACGACAAGTCGCGACGTAACGTTGAAAGGATCGACGCGATGGACGTCGGTCGTGGTTTCGTCATTTTTCCGCCGCAACGTCCTTATGTGTAATTCCACTACCGCCGTCTCGCAGCAATCTGCATCGGATGCATCGGCCGCCGCCATCGTTTCCTCGCCGGCGATGGAGACCGACGCCGAAGCGACCTTGCAGCAAGACGATTTCTCGACGCCCGAGGCCGCCATCGGCGACGAGTCTTGTTTGGTTCAGATTTACCCCGCGGATGTCATCGACGGGATGCTGCTGCTGGACGAGAATCCGCTGACGATCGGACGCGACATCGCATGTGACATCGTCCTGGATGACAGCAGTGTTTCGCGTCGGCACGCGGAATTGGTGTGCCTGGAGAATGGCTATCACTTGCGCGACTTGGGAAGCACCAACGGGACGTTGGTCAACGGGATCCTTGTTCAAGACCAGCTTCTGCTTAGCGGTGATCGGCTGTCCGTTGGCAGTTTTATCTTTAAATACCTGTCCGCCGGTAGCGTCGAGTCGCACTACCACGAAACCGTTTACCTTTCGCTGACCCGCGACGCACTGACCGGGACGATGAACAAGCGGTACTTGTTGGAATCGATGCAGCGAGAAATCGCGCGTTCCCTGAGACGCCGACAACCGCTGGCCGTCGTGATGATGGACATCGATAAATTCAAGAACGTCAACGACACACACGGCCATTTGGTCGGCGACGAAGTTTTGTGTGAGTTCGGCGCGCGGCTCGCCGCGATCTGCCGCGAGGACGACCTGTTCGCCCGCTATGGCGGTGAAGAGTTCACCCTACTGATGGCGTCGACCGAACGTGACGAGGCCATCGAGATCGCCGAGCGGTGCCGCCGAGTGATCGCGGAAGAGCCTTTCACGACCGCCAGCGGACCCTTGGACATCACGGCCAGCTTTGGCATCGCCTGTTTCGAAGGCGACGGCACCGTCGTGCCGGCCGAATTGCTGCGAATCGCCGACGACCGTCTGTACGACGCCAAACGTGGCGGCCGCAACCGGGTCGTCTGCTGAACCGTTTTCGGATCAAAACTCGATCGCCGAAAGGTCCAGCTCGTCGCCCATCGACGCTTGCAATTGCCGGAGTTGTCCGAACAGCTTTGCGATCAAGGGACGCGAATCCGGCTGTCCGGCCAAGTCGTTGATCTCTTTCGGGTCTTTTTGCAGGTCGTAGAGGCGAACCACGCCCGCATTCGGATAGACGATCAGTTTGTGAGTGTCCGTCCGGATGCTTCGCTGCTTATCCAAGTAGGCACCGTAGATCGATTCGTAGGAACTGTCGCCGCCGTCAAGCAACGGCAGCACACTGTTGAATTCGACATGATCGGGCTTGTCGATGCCGGCCAGTTCCAAGGTGGTCGGCATCACGTCTTGCAAGTAGATCGGTTGATCGACTTTGGCACCCGCTTGGGCACCGGGGCCGACGACAAAGAACGGCACACGGACGCTGTGATCGTACATGTTCTGTTTTCCCATCAAGCCGTGCTGTCCGCACGCCAAGCCGTGATCGGCCGTGAAAAAGATCCATGTGTTGTCGGCCTTGCCGGTCACTTTCAAGGATTCCAAGATGCGTCCGATCATCGCGTCCATGTGAGTGATGATCGCGTAGTATTCCTGACGATTGACCTGCACCGCGTATTCGGTGCGTGGGAAAGGTGCCAGTTTCTCGTCACGCAAGCCCTTTCCGCAACCGATCTCATCGGCGTAGGGATAGATCGACAAAAAGTTCTGCGGGACGGCGATCTTTTCCACCGGATAACGATCGACGTACTCCTGTGGCGATTGCCTGGGATCGTGCGGGGCGTTGAAGGCCAAGTACATGAAAAACGGATCGTCATGCGACCCCGCGTCGGTCAAAAAGTCGGCCGAATGATTCGCGACGACCTCGCTCCAGTGCGTGCCGCCTTTCCAAAAACCGCCAAAGCTGGGATCCGACGGCGACCAGGAACGATCGTCCATCGAAAGCGGACGGTTGTAACCCGCGTCGGTTTGGTTCGGCATGCCCGGACGGATGTCGCGGGCGACGTCGAATGCTTTTTCCGCGTCCGCTCGGCAGTGCCATTTTCCGGTCATGTAGGTTCGATAGCCCGCGGCCTTGAAATACTCGCTCCACCAACGCCCGGCTTCGCGTTCGGCTTCCGAGTCCTTCCAAACGTGATTGGCGTTCCAGACGAAGCGTCCGGTGTTCAGCATCGTGCGACTGGCCACGCACACCGCACCGCTCCACGATCCCATGTTGAAAGCGTGCGTGAACGTGGTGCCTCGCTTGGCCAACTCGTCCAGGTTCGGCGTTCGGACCTCCGCGTTATTCAGCGATCCGATCGTTTCGAAGCACTGATCATCGGCAAAGATGAACACGATGTTGGGCCGTTCAGCGGCGAAACTCGGGGCAATCCCGAACAAAAGGAGCGGGACGATCCAGCAACAAAGACGTCGAGGCATGAGGGAAGCTCATTGCGGGGTGAAAACGGACTTGGTCGATCCCCACTAAAATACACCAACGCCGCCCGAGAATGTCATTTCTCCGATGATGCTTGCGGATCGGTTTCGGCGTGAAGCGCCCGGACCAATCCGATGCTCGCCAGGATCAGGATGAAGGTCATCGGCAGCGCCGCGGCGATCGCGGCGGCTTGCAAGGCCCGCAGGCCGCCGGTCAGCAGCAAGGTCGCCGCGACCACGCCTTCGGCAATCGCCCAGAACAGTCGTGTTCCCACGGGCGGATTGGGGTTGCCCCCCGACGCGATGATGTCGATGACCATGGACGCCGAATCGGACGACGTGACAAAGAACAGGACGATGCAGAGCGTGGCGATCCCGATCGCCACCGTCGCCGTCCAAGGGTTCGGGAACAGTTCGCTGAGCATCGCGAACATCACCGTTGGTAACGTCGCGATTTCTGTCCGGCCGTCTTCGCTAATGATCGTCGCGTTCCGGTACTGCACCGCCGTCAGCGATTCACGTCGGACCCGAAACGTCCCGTCGTCCGACGAAATCGGTCGACCGGCGTCATCCAGCACCGCCACGTTGTAAGTCGGTTTGTCGACGGCATCGACCGTTTCATCGGCGACGGCGCGCAGATGCCGAGTGTGTTGCAACAACGTCGTGTTCCCGAACGCGGTCAACCAGGCGATGCCCACCGCGGTCGGCACCAGCAACACTCCGATCACGAATTCGCGAATCGTCCGCCCCCGCGAAACACGCGCGATGAACATGCCCACAAACGGTGACCAGGAAATCCACCACGCCCAGTAAAACACGGTCCAATCGTTCAGCCACGCTTGACCCTGTGGCGAAAACCCGCCGCTGCGAAATGCGCTGGTCGGCAAGATTTGCAGGTAACCGCCGATGTTGTCGATCAGCCCACGCAGGAACGCCGGCACGCCAAAGCCGAACACGACCATCAGCATCAACACCGCCGCCAGGAACAGATTCAGTTCGCTCAACCGGCGAATCCCTGTTCCCAAACCCAACACGACCGAGACCGTCGCGACGCACGTGATGCAGGCGATCAAGACGACTTGGATGTTCGCCTGGATCGGCACATCGAACAGGAACGCCAAGCCCGCGTTGATTTGCTGGGCACCGATCCCCAGGGAAGTCGCCACGCCGATCAGCGTCGCCACGATCGCCGTCACGTCGACCAGATAACCGAAAAATCCGTTCACGTGGCGGCCGAAAACGGGCGACAGCAGAGACCGAAAACTCAGCGGCATCGGATGCCGGAAGCCGAAATACGCCAGAGCCAAAGCGACAAACGCGTACAACGCCCAGGGATGCAGTCCCCAGTGAAAGATCGTCGTCGCCATGGCAATTTTCGACGGCAAGAACGCTCCGTCATAACCGGGGGGCGGCGTCGTGAAGTGCGCGATCGGCTCGGCAACACTCCAAAACACCAAGCCGATTCCCATGCCCGCACTGAACAGCATCGCGAACCAAGTCAGACGGCTGAATTCGGGGCGATCGTCATCCCGGCCCAAACGAATGTGACCGAAACGTCCCACCGCCAGATACACCGCCAACACCAGCCAGGCGTTCATCGTGGCGACGTACAGCCAGCCGAATTGGTTTCCCACCGTGTCACGCACCGCCGAGAAAGCGTCGCGAACCGAGTCCGCCGGGAAACCGAGAGTGATCAAGACCAAGGCCACGATGACCACGGCGGCGGCCGGAAAGACCACCGGATGAAGCTGGAAATGCTTGCCCAGACGGACCGTGGTCTGCCCGTGACCGGGAACCTTCATGGTTTTTCGAACAGGAACACGCCCCAAGCCAGGTGGCCGGCCTTGCCGCCGTCGATCCAGTGACGCAGACCCGCCTTCATCCGAGTCAGGTAATCCGCAGAAATTTTGTCGGTCAAAACATCGCTACGGGCCTCCGTCGTCTCCAACACCCGTGTGTAATGGTTGACCAATTGATTCGTCATCGATTCATAACCCGCGTCACGCCAGCCCAGTCGCGCCGCGGCGTCGCGGTAGAAGTTCGGTGAACCCAGATCGGGCAAGTGAATTCGCGACAAAATCGGTTCCAAGACATCCGGCGGACAGTCATCGGCTTGCATCGGATCGGTGAAGACGAATTGACCGCCCGGGCGGAGCACGCGATCGACTTCGCTCAGCACCCGGGCGCGATCGCCGCTGTGCAGAATCGCGTCCTGAGACCAAACCGCGTCGACGCTCTCGTCCTCCAGCGGGATGTCCTCGAAACGGCCGTCGATGACTTCGATCCGATCCGCCAACCCGGCTTGCCGATTCAACTGCCGGTGCCGATCGTTTTCGGCTTCGGACAGATTCAAGCCGATCACCCGGCAACCGATCCGTTTGGCCAAGTCTCGCGCCGCGCCGCCGTAGCCACTGCCGATGTCCAGCACGACCGACGACTTGTCGATCCGCGTCAAGCGATCGGCCAAATGCCGAACCGTGCGGTGGCTGGCTTCGCCGATCGGCTCGCCGGGTGATTCGTAAAGGCCGATGTGAATATCTTCGCCACCCCAGACCTCCGCGTAAAACGTGTCCGCGTCGTCGCTGTTGTAGTACTGTCGCGCCGTTTCGGTCGCCGGGTCGTAGGCCGCGCTCACGAATTCCTCTCCGCGATGACCGCCGCATCGCCCGTTTGTTCGGCCGCATCGACGTGCCCGGCGTCCGGCTTGGACTTCAGTTCCTCAGGCACCAAAGAATCGTAGCACTTCTCGGCGACGTGGATAAAGAAATCCGGGTCCGGTTCGTGATACGTTTCCTGGAAATCGCCGTAAGTGTCCACACGCTGAAATCCGACCTGTTGCATCAACTGGCAGACGTACTTTTTCCGCAGGGGGAACATGTTCAAGTGGTATCGGGAACCGTCGGGAAACGAGTAGCAGAACCGGGCCAGGCCCTCGTCGACGTGCTCGGGTAAGGCCGAGACCTGTTCGCCGCAATAATAAAACTGATGCTTTGAATCGAAACCATGATCCAGGATCGAATCGTAGTTTCGTTGGTCCAAAATCAGCACGCCGTTGTGCTTGAGCGACGAGTAAAACTCGGCAAGCGCTTTGCGGCGGTCGCGCTCGTTGAACAAATGCGTGAACGAATTGCCCAGACAGATCACGGCGTCGAAGCGGCCCGAGACGTCCCGGTTCAGCCATCGCCAGTCGGCCTGGATCGTTCGCAACACGTGACCGCGGCGACGCGCGTTTTCAAAGGCCTTGGCCAGCATGTGGGGACTGCCGTCGGCGCTGACCACTTCGAAACCCGCTTCGATCAGCCGAACCGAGTGAAAACCGGTCCCGGTGGCCACGTCCAGCACGCGGCGGACCCCCCGTTTCCGCAATTCCTCGATGAAAAACGAGCCTTCCGCCTCGCTCCGCTGATCCCAATCGATCAGCTCGTCCCATTTCTCGACAAAACCGCGGACGTATTCGTCGGTGTACTTATCCGTGTCGCGGATCGCTGTCGGGTCGGCGCCGTAGGTTTGCGGTTGATACTCAAGCAGGGATGGGTCTGGTGTGGTGCTCATTATTGAATTCTCCTGACGGATCACTGATTGAATTGAAAACGTCCCAACGCTCCGAGATCCCGCCGATCCGACGGTTTTATTTCTGTTCAAAGCTTTGAGGTGAAAGAATAATAACGTCGATCAGTGATTGATGACACAGGGAAACCGGCGATCTCGTAGAATCGGCGTTTCCCCAGACCGCCTTTCGGACCCGTTTGCCCCACTCAGCCGATCTCGTCGGTTTTGTTCTGCCCGAGTACCAGAATCTTTGGAAAATGAATCTCCCTCGCTGAGCCACGAGGATCAAATCGTGGCGGCGATCCGCAAAATCATCCGCGCGGTCGATTTGCACTCGCGGCAACTCGTCGGCGGGCACGGTCTGACCGGTCCGCAGTTGGTCGTGCTCAAAGAGGTCGCACGGAGTGGTCCGGTCGCCCCCAGCAGCGTCGCCCGCAACGTGCACCTCAGCCAGGCGACCGTCACCGGGATCCTGCAACGTCTGGAGCGACGCGAATTGATCGGCCGTGCGCCCAGTCCCAGCGACCGCCGAAGCGTCTTGATCACGACCACCGAAGCGGGAAACGTCCTGCTGCGAGACTCACCGTCGTTGTTGCAAGAGCGGTTTCGATCCGCGTTGTCGAAGCTTCAGCCTTGGGAGCAACTCCAAATGCTGTCCACGTTGCAAAGGGTCGCCAGTTTGATGGACGCCGAACAGCTCGACGCATCGCCCCACCTGACAACCGGCGATATCGTCACCGACCCGCCGGCCGCCCCCCGGGTGCCGGCAAGCCCTTAAGGACCGGGTGCCGGCAAGCCCTTGAGGACCGGGTGCCGGCAAGCCCTTGAGGATCGGTGCGGAACGATCCGGCCGATCGTTCGCCGTTAGATTCTCACCTCGACAACCGCGCCACGTTCGACCGACTGCGATGCCGCCAAGCACATGGCGACGGACCAGCGACCGTCTTCTCCGGTGCAATGAAGTGGTTTTCCGTCGCGAATCGCCTGGACGACGCGCTCGATTTGATCTTCCAATTCGAAAAGTTCACCGGTGGGTTTGTCGATCGGGACGTCCGTCACTTCCCGGCCGTCGAACGCTCGGAGTTTGAACGTCGGGTGGCGTGTGCGATCCATCGCGCCACTCCAGGACGCCCAGAGCGCACCTCGGGTGCCCGTGATTTTGACGGTTTGGTGGTGCTCGAACGCGGCCAGGGTTTGCGAAACGACCGCGTAGCCGCCGCCGGTGAAGTGCATGATCGCGCTGAAGTTGTCTTGCAATTCCGGGTGATCGGGCTGACGTGAGTTCGCCGTCGCGTAAATCCGTTCCGGCGTCCCGGTGGGCTGCAAGTACCAACGTGCCAGATCGAAGAAGTGGATCGGTTCTTCCAAAATCCAGTTGCCGACGCGGTTGATGTCGTACCGCCAACCGCCGCTGCCCTGTCGATACGGATTCCGTGACAATTCGACCAAGCAATACTTGGGTGATCCGATGAAGCCGTCGTCGATCATCTCGCGAACCTTGCCCCACATCGACGACAGACGCAGTTCATGGCCGACGCACAGCAGACGGTCCCGCTGCTCGGCCGCATCGATGATCGACGTGCACTCGTCGAGCGAGATGCCCATCGGTTTTTCCAGCAGCAGATGTTTATCGGCGCCCAGCACCGCGGTCGCCACGTCGTGATGCACGTCGCTGGGCACGACGACGTCGACGACTTCGACATCATCACGGCCGACCAGCTCGCGAAAATCGGTCGTCACGAACGCGTCCGGATAAGTCTCTCGAGCTTCCGCGGCGGTCGATTCGCTGTGCGTCGCGATCGCGGTCAGCTCGGCGCGATCGCATTTCGTGATCGCGTCGGCGTGGTGTTTTCCCCAGGCGCCGAAACCGATCAGGCCGAAAGGAACAGTGGTTGCGGAGTTCAAAATTCGTATCCTTCGCGATAGCTTCGTGACATCAAGGAAGTGGCGACCTCGTCGCCGATGATCTGTTCCGATCGGCTGTCCCACCGAATCGGTCGACCGAGGCGGAGTGAAATGTTCGCCAGGTGGCAAGTCGTCAGGATCCGATGGTGCGAATCGATGTCCGAGATCG
>CAYVRC010000200.1:0-9632 GCA_964453205.1 uncultured Pirellulaceae bacterium
TCGCTCGTGACGGCGAGCAAACATGACACGTCGCATAGGCGTCGGTGAAGCGAACACCCTCACCTGCCAAGCGATCAATATTCGGCGTTTCATAGAAATCACTGCCGTAGCAGGCCAGATCGGTCCAGCCCAGATCGTCCACGAGGAAGAGAATCACGTTGGGCTTCTGAGCCGCAACTTCCCGGTCTTCCGTTTTCGTTTCTCCGTGTTCAGAAGGAGTCTGCCGTCGAGCACGGCTTGTCGCCGGAGAGTCGACCTTTGATGCGGACGCCGGACGTTGTTTTGTCTCTTGCGCCGCTGAGAAGGGCGGTGCACAAACAACAGCCATCGTGCCGACGACGATGAGCAGGGTCGCGTTGAAGTGAAATCGTCTCACGGCAGAATTCCCTCAGGGAAAAGGCTTGGCCTCAATTTCGGCGTTCAGATCTCGCATCCGGCGGCAAAAAGTGGATACCACGTCGGCTCAGAACAAACGATTGTTCTATCCTATTTGCTGCCGGAACTCGTGTCAACAGGCCGTGTCAAGCGACGGGAACGGCCCCGCAGAAGGCGACGCGATTCGTTGTCATGCTGCCTTGGCCCCTCAACGACCGCCTTGCCCATTCTTCGCGTGAAGTCGTCCCGACAACGCCACAAGTTGCCGCTTAGCTCAAACGTTTGTCCTGGCCGCGCACGACCGCGTCTGCTATGAAGTAACGTGAGATCTAGAAACACTTTGCAGCAAGGATCCGGCCCCGAAGATGAGCGCCCCGAAATCTAGAATCACGCTCAAGACGATCGCCGCGCAGCTCGGCCTGACGCCGACAACCGTGTCCCGTGTACTCAGCGGCAAGGGGGATCAATACCGCATCAGCGAGAAGACACAGCGTCGTGTTCGCGAGCTGGCGGCCAAGCTGAATTTCTCTCCGAATCAGGTCGCCAGAGGGCTGCGACTGAGCAAGACTCTGACCATCGGATTGGTCGTGCCCGACATCTCGAATCCGTATTTCGCCACGATCGCGCATCATGTAGCCGCCGAAGCCAGGCAACGCGGATATTCGATTCTTCTGTGCGACAGCCAGGAAGACACCCGACATGAAATTGAGGCGATTCAGCTGATTCGCAGTCGCAATGTGGACGGCTTGGTGCTTTGTCCGGTTGGCGTTTCTGATGAGCATCTCGCAGAACTCGTCGAGGGTGATCTGCCGGTCGTTCTCGTCGACCGATACCACCCGAATTTGGCGATTCCGTCGGTCGCGTCTGACAACGCTTGCGGCGCAAGAGTGGCCACGGAATACCTGATCCGCCATGGGCACAACCGGATCGCATGCTTTCAGGGGCTGCCGGACTCGGCACCGAACCGAGAGCGCGTCTTCGGTTACCGAGAGGCCCTCACGCGGCACGGCATTCACGTCGACGAAGAACTCATCGTCGGCGACAGCTTCGCCCAACGCAGCGGCTATGTTGCCACTCGGCTGCTGCTGCACGCGGCAGCCAAGTTCACAGCGATCTTTGCGATGAGCAACCAGATCGCTTTGGGCGCGTTGCAGGCCATCTCCGAGGAAGGACTCGAGATCCCGAACGACGTCTCGATCATCGCGTTTGACGACTTCCCCTACGCCCCGTATCTCGCCACGCCCATGACAACCGTCGAACAACGCAACGAGGAAATGGGCCATATCGCCATCCAGCTTCTCTTTGCCAGGTTCGAGTCTCAGAAGCCATCCCAGGGCCTCCTCCTGCCGACCCGACTGATCGAACGAGAGTCGGTGGCGAACATCACTCAGAAACGCAATTCCAGCGGATCATAAAGAGGAACCGTCGTGCACGACTCGCGCGGGAGACGGGAGATGCGCGGAGTCGGGGTTGGGCGGCCGAGCGTTGGCTCGCCGTTGATCGGTCGCCCCTTGCCCGGCAGGTAGCCAAGTCTTGCCCGGAAGGATTTGAGCCGTCGCGCCAAGTTCGTACCGTAAACGCTTCCTCAGCGAAGCGGCCAGATGCTTCGCTTTGACGCCCGTTTGTAAGGTCCATCGGGGATCCTACCGATCGCCGGGATGTGCACGCGGGTCGACCAGAGGTCAGCTGCCTTCCCTACCAAATCGCACCCAGGAGGCCGCCGCCGTGATCGCCCCGCAAAGTCACGTCGACGGATCAATGGCGTCATCGAAATCGAGTGATCGCAAATGAAGCGGCTCGCGCCGAGAAAAAAGTTGACAACGTCAACCCCGCCCGCAAAAATACCCCACCGGCGAGGGTGACGGAGGTGCCGTGACCGGAGGCCCGATTCGGCGCAAACGGGGCAGGATAAGACGCCCCCCCGCAAAAAACCTAGATCGAACCGCCTTTTTTAGGACGGACCGACCGGCTGGCAGCCATTCGATGAAACGCCATTCGTTTGTCGCGTGAATAGAGATAGACGCATCATGAATGACCCCGAAACGCAAACCACGGATGTGTTTCTGTCCATTCCCTCCCACATGAAGAAACGTGGTTGGCAACTCGGCATGCTATTCTCAGTGCCCGCCTTCTTATCGGCGGTCGTGGTGTTGCAGTTTTTCCCTGAATGGCAGGCCATCGTTCTGTCGATGATCGCATTGTTCTTTCCATTTGCCGCTGCACAGACGGCGTATCGGCTCGGAACCCGTGATGCCTCGGTCGACGGACCGATCGCGTGAATGATCGGTTTTCGTTCGACATGCAACGAGTTGGTCACCGCGAGGTTGCGATACCGTAACGATGAATGTCGGGATCACAATCCGCCACTTATTGATCGCGCGTTGCTTGCCCGACGGATCGCCATGACCGTCGTTGCTTCCTCAGCCTTAAAAGTTTTGGTCATTCCGCGGAGTCGGCCGTTGGCCTTTCCACCCACACTCACGTTCGAGGTAGAAGATGACAACGATGATTTCTGGACTTTTCGTCGTCGGACTCATCGCATTATCTTATGGTGCGAGTCAACACAATGCCCTCGCTGCGATCGTTGGCGGCGTCCTCATGCTGCTGTCAGGAATCACCCGATTTTTGACCAGAGGGACCAAAAGATAGATCGGACTGGAGCGTTGAAGTCGAGCGTCAAGACGACTCGATGCGTGGCAAACCTTCGGCGAGTGCCCGCTGCATCGCCTGGAGTGTTTCCTTGCTCACGTGGTGCTCCATTCCTTCGCTGTCGATATCGGCGGTCCGGTCGCTGACGCCGAGACGCTTCAAAAAGGCTTTCACGATTTCGTGACGCTCTTGTGACCGATCGGCCAATCGTTTCCCTTTGGCCGTCAACGCGATCGGTTGATACGGTGCTGTTTCGACGAAACCGTCTCGCTGCAGTCGTCCGATCGTGTTGTTGACCGTCGCGTGAGTCACATCGAAATGGGCGACCAAGTCCATCGCCCGGCACTGCCCGTTTTCATCGATCGCTGCCGCGATGGCCTCCACGTAGTCCTCGGCGACTTCGGTGGCGTGGTCCTGACGCGTTCGATGGTGGGTTCTTGGAGGCAACTTGAGCCTCGTTACTGACGATTGGTGGTGTTGTTTCGGCCGTCGGCGACCTGAAGATGCCAATCCCTGATTCTACCAGATCCCGATTCTGAACGAAGCCCCTTGATTCGACGACTGGCAACGAATATCTTGCCGGAGAGTTAGCCGTTGCTAACTTCGGCGGCGGCACGAGGGCCGCCGAATTGTTTGTCACAAAAGTTAGTTTCGGCTAACTAGTTCGATCCCTTGACGGCACAAAGATGCGGCAAAAATCATACACGGCGGAGGCTTTGCGGTCACGGCGAAAAGGCTTCACGATCGTCGAGCTGCTCGTGGTCATCACGATCATCGGAGTCTTGGTCGGGCTGTTGTTGCCGGCTGTTCAGGCGGCCCGTGAAGCGGCACGTCGAATGACTTGCAGCAATCATCTGCGACAAATCGGGATAGCGACACAGAATTATCATTCCGCCTTTCAACGTTTGCCGTCCGGCTACGTTTCTTATGACACCAGCACCGGTACGGCTCCCGAGTCGTTTCAAATGGATCCGGTGACCTGGGATGCCGGCCCGGGATGGGGATGGGCCAGCGGTCTTCTGTCGTTTGCCGAGGGCGACTCCGTGGTCGACAACTTGCGACTCGACGAACCCATTTGGTCACCGGCGAATGCACCAGCGATTGCCACGACTTTGCCGATGTTTCTTTGCCCGAGTGCGACCGGCGGGCATGAGCCTTTCGAGCTTTCAACCGAGCAGGACAGCCCGTTGACGATTGCGGGGCGCAGGGTGCGTGTCGGTCGCAGTCACTACGTCGCCAGCCACGGCCAGGAGAGTTGTTGGGGGGAGTGTGGTTCCGTCGCCACCGGCGAGGTTTTCACGAACATCTACACAGCCGAGACGACGATTGTGGCGATCGACGGAGATGCCGGACGTGTCGCCGATGGGCCCTTCTTTCGAAATTCGGCGACGCGGTTCCGTGATGTGACCGACGGAACCAGCCATACGATCTTCTTCGGGGAACACAGCTCGGCTCTGAGTGACAAGACATGGGTAGGGGTGGTGCCCGGCGCTTTTACGCATCCGCGATTCAAGTCACCAGAGAATGGTCCCGATGCGGCGGCAACACTGACCTTGGTGCATGCGGGACCGTCGGGCGGCGAATTAGATATCACGGGTTCGCCGATCATTCATCCGATCAATTTTCCGACGTATCACGTCGGTCAGATGTTCGCCCAGCATCCCGGTGGCGGCTACGTGTGCATGGGTGACGGGGCGGTCCGATTCGTGACCAACTTCGTTGATCTGTTTTTGTGGGCCGAGTTGTCGAGCATGAACGAAGGCGAGGTCATCCGATGGGAAGATCGGTAAAAGAAACTCAAAATACGACGCGGCGTTCCACCACGAAGCCGTCGATCTTGTTCGTCGCCGTGATCGGCGTTTTGGCGATCGCTTGGGCCGGCTGGTGGATGTTGTGGTCCCCGGTGCGGTTGCACGAACGCGATTACGACACGGTGCTGGCGCTGTACCGAGTTTGCAATCAACGAAACATCGAGGGACTCGAGCAGATCGAATCCCAGCTATTCGGCCCGACGATGGCGTCGCCAAACGTCAGTGCTTCTCGGGTCGCCGTTGAGAATGTGATCCGGAAAGCGAAAAGTGGTCGATGGGATGACGCCCAGCGGGATTGTCGAAGATTGCTCGAGGACCAAGTGTTGCGTTGACGCGTGGGCTTTTGGCGGGCGGAGGTTTCAACGCCGGTTGCTCAAGTGTCGGTGACTCGGCTGCTTTCCGGTCGATTCAAGCCGGACGCGTGTCGTCGCTTGTCGATCCTCCGACCTTGAACGAAGCGGTTCATGTAGAATCGTGGTCTCGTGTTTCGCCTGACGTCCCGCGGGGTCACTTCGACCCTGCTCGAACAGACGAGTCGGTGCGAGTGACCTGACCTGCCTCCATCCCCGGTTCACGATTTTTCGAGGAACGACATGGCGAATCGAGCCACAACCCTCCGCTGCGTTTTCCTGCTGTGCGGTGTCGGATTCGGCGGCGGTTTGGCGGGTGCCGCGGCGACGGAGGCTCGGCAGCCGAACATCCTGTTCATCTTCGCCGACGATGTCGGAAACGAGGTGCTCGAGTGTTACGGCGGCCAGTCTTATCGCACGCCGCATTTGAACGAGTTGGCTCGGACGGGGATGAAGTTCCGTCACGCCTACAGCATGCCGGTTTGCCATCCGTCTCGATTGACGCTGATGTCGGGCAAATATCCCTTTCGCCACGGCGAAGTCAGTTGGGGCGATTATCCGCGGCACGCCGAAGACACGACGTTCAGTCGTTACTTGCAACGAGCCGGATACACGACTGCCGTGGTGGGCAAATGGCAGTTGTGCCTTCTCGGTGACGATCCGTTGCATCCGAGGCGACTGGGGTTTGACCACTGGGATCTGTTCGGCTGGCATGAAGGTCCGCGGTACTACCGGCCGATGATTTATCGGAACGGGCAAGTCCGCGACGATACCGAGGGGCACTACGGACCGGATCTGTATCAACGCAGTCTGATCGAATTCATGAAAGCGAATCGCGAGCGTCCGTTCCTTGCTTATTATTCGATGGCGTTGGCTCATGAGGTGACCGACGATCTCGATCCGCCCGTCCCCCACGGTCCTTTGGGTCGCTACGACAGCTATCCCGAAATGGTCGCCGAGGTCGATCGCGCGGTCGGCCGTATGGTTGCGGCCCTCGACGCGTTGAAGCTACGCGAAAAAACGTTGGTCCTGTTTCTTGCCGACAACGGCACGCCTCCGGAGATCATCATCCGTGCCGAGGGGTCGGAGCTGATCAGGACCCCCGTGGTGTCTCGCCAAAACGGGTTGGACGTGCCGGGCGGAAAGAAGCAGCTGACCGATGCGGGCACGAACGTCCCGATGATCGCCAATTGGCCGGGGACGATTCGACCCGGACAGGAGGTCGATGACTTGGTCGATTTCAGCGACATCTTGCCGACCTTCCTCGATCTCGCCGGGGTTCCGCTTCCCGACGACCGGGAACTCGATGGAGTCAGTTTCGCCAATCGTCTTCTCGGCCAAGGAATGTCGCCCCGTTCCTTCGCTTACTGCGAAGAGGCCGTGCTTCCCAAGCCGGGCGGCGTCGAGCCCGACGGCACCAGTACGGGCCTGAAGTGGATGAGGACCCAGGATTGGAAGCTCTACAACGACGGCCGACTGTTTCACATGGCGGAAGACTCGGCGGAACAATATCCGCTGCGGCCGCAACAGGACGACGCGACGCGTGCCGCGATCCGTCAGCGACTCCAAAGAGCTTTCAGGGATCGAGGCCTGTAAGCCATCTTTCGCCGCGTTCGCGAGTCATCGATCTGCGAATGGCCCACGGATGTCCGAGACGCCAGAGCGACAGGAAACGCACCGGACGGCGTGCTTGACCGGGAGGCAGCCGAATCGACGGCGTCAAGCCCGCAGCTCGACGAGCCTCGCTGAACAAAAAGCTACTGCTGAAAAATAGTTGCGTCGACTGCCCGAACCGGTAACACTGGGGTCTCCCCAAATGCGACGAACTCTGCAGTCCCCCCAACGTCGTTGGCCCGCCTGCTGCAGAAAGCTTCGCCGATCGCGGTGATCTGTTTTGGTCAGCGTGATCTCTGTGAAAAACCTGTCTGTGCGACACCGCTCCGAGTCACCTGACCGTTATCCACGTGGAAAGACCAATCATGCTCAACCGTAGAAACATGTTGCAAGGAATGGCGGCCGGTGTCGGCGCCGCACTGGGGACTTCGGTTTTTCCCGAACATCTGTTGGCCTCGCCCGGCAGTCTGGCAATGCCCGGCGGCACGACGACTCCCAAACGCGTGATCTTCTTCATGCAAAACCAGGGCTTTGATCCGAAGACCTGCGTCCCGGCGGGAATGACCAGCAGCGGCTCGCTGGCCAAAGCCAAACTTCCCGAGCCCATCGAAGCTTTGGAACCTTTCAAAGATCGGCTGCACATCATCAACGGCCTGCACGGCAAGCACACCAGCCCGTCGCACAGCGCGTTTTTCGGCGCACTCGGCGGCTATCGCGGCGGTGACGGGGTGCCACCGAGCGCCGCGACGATCGATTACGAACTCAGCCGAGCGCTGCCTCAGACGCTGCTGCCTCACCTGTGCATCGGCATGGATTCGATTGAGAACATGACGACCAAGCCGACGCTGGCAACGTTGTCGGCCAGCGGTGCCGGTCAGCCGATCTTCATGTATTCCGATCCGAACCAGCTTTATCAAACGCTGTACGGCGGGATCTCGACAGGCGACATTCGTCGACAGCACGAAGCCCGGTCGGGCATGCTGACGGAGATCGAAAAATTGGCAGCCCTGAAGGGGCGATCGCTTCCGTCGACCGAACAACAGCGATACGGCCAATACGTCCAAGGTTTCCAGGAGGTCAACGGCCTGCGCGACCGGCTGGATACGGTCGCCGATCACCTACGCAAGTTCGCACCGGAAGTCGACGAGCGATACAGCAAGCCCGAGTTCGAAACCGATTGGCATGATGTGCTGCTGGACCTTGGCATCTCGGCGCTCACGTCGGGCATCACCAACACGCTCACGATCGGCTCGGGACGTGGTGAAATCTTCGGTGCGTGGAAAGGCCTGGGGATCGACCAACAGGGACACAACCTGGGGCACATGGATCAGCCCGACAATCCGATCTGGATCAAGATCCGCCAGTACAACAGCCGCATGCTGGTCAAGATCATGGAGAAATTGGAAAGCGTGCCGGAAGGCAGTGGCACGATGATGGACCACACGTTGATCGTCTACACCAGCAACAACGCCGACAAGCAACACACCAGCGGAGCCAACTGGCCGGTGATGCTGCTGGGAAATTTCGACGGCGCGTTCAAGACCGGCTGCTTCACGCAGCTCGACGGCAAGCGTCCGATCAACGCCTTGTTCACGTCGCTGCTCCGCGCCGCCGGCCAGAACGGTGACCGCTTCAACATGAACGAGAACCTGGCCAAAAAGTTCGACGCCGGCACCGGACCGCTCAAGGAAGTCTTGGCATGAACACGGCTCGCTTCGTTGCGGCATTGATGCTTTGGTCGGTCATGCTGTCGGCGGCCGGGGGCCAAACTTACACGCCCGGTCAGGCGATCGACAAAGAGTTCCAAAGCTTTGCCGAGACGTTTCTTGCCGACCACTGCGTGGACTGCCACGGCGACACCGATCCGGAAGGCGGTTTGTCGCTGCACGACGTGGGGCCTGTCGACGAAGTCAACTCGGGCATTTGGAAAGCCGTCTGGGCGCAAGTCGCTTTGCAAGAGATGCCGCCCGCGGAGGCTTGGCAACCCGAGGTGATCCGGCGACTGCAGTTCACAGACTGGACCGTGGCGGAGCTGACCCGCGTCATGCGAGACAAAGGGGGCTTCAACGCTCATCTTGATCCGCAGAAAGGAAACTTCCTGAATCATGACCTGCTGTTCGGTCCGCTGCCCGAAGGCATCCGGCTGGCGCCAACCGCGTCACCGGCCCGGCTTTGGCGAGTCACACCGCAGGAACACATCACGCGGTTGAACGAGCTGATCAATCGGGAGCCCGAGTTCGATCCGCAAAAGCCCGGCCTCCGCACCCGTGGCGATGTCGTTCCCACCAATCACGGCGGAGAACGCAAGCTGTACTTCGGCACCGATCGCATCATCAAGTGGCAGGGCGGCACGGTGGCCTACGCCACGGCGGTCAAAAGCGTTCCCGTTGTGCTGTCCTCGGCGCGAACACATGGACTGGAAAACTATCCCGACTTCTATTCCGTCAACAGCGCCGAGGCGACACAGATCCTGAACGTCGCCAACGACATCCTGCGCTACATGGCTGATGGACCGCTCAGCATCGCCGACCCGGAACAGATCACCGACGATCCGAACTCCTACAAGATGGAAGGTGACATCCGCGGGCTGCCGACCAGCATTGTTTACAGCACCAAAGTCGCTCGTCCGTTGACGCCGGTCTATGAGCTGATGAAAGAAGAGGGCGTCCACGAATCGAGTTTGCGGGCTGCGGTCGACTTTCTGTTTGAAGCGTTGACGTTCCGGCCGCCGAGCGAGCCCGAGTCGGAGGCGTATCTGAAAATCGTCAAAGATTCGATTAAGAAGATCGGCAAAGAAGACGGCGCGATGTTGGGCTTGTCGTCAATCTTTCTC
>CAYVRC010000201.1:0-9618 GCA_964453205.1 uncultured Pirellulaceae bacterium
GGGCCGTCGAACTGATGCCGCCCATCGCATAACTGGCGGCCAAGGCCGGCAAGGTCGACGAAAGCAACACGACCGAAACGATCACGTTGCCGAAGAACTTACCCACGAAGATCGAAAAACTGCTGATCGGTGCGTGCAACAACATCGACAAAGTCCGTTGCCGACGCTCCCTGACGATGGACGTCGCGGGAAAAGCGGGCACCAACAGGATCACCGCGATCCCCATCGCGTAGGCCAAGGGGCGAAAGATCTCGAAAGATCGTTCGCTCATCAAGTCGGCCGTCTCCGCCACCGGCCAACGCAGCAAGACCAAGCCGCCGGTACCGACGGCGATCGCGACGGCGCTGATCAGTGTTTTCGTCGATCGAAATTGCCCCAGCAATTCACGTCGCAGGATTGGGTTACCGATCATTGCACCGGAGCCTCCCGGGTCGCCAAGTCGGCCGCGTCTTCCGGGGTCGTCGGCGAAGTCGGATCGGACGGGGCGTCGGCGTCGCTGTCGCCCGTCACGCTGACGAAGGCGTCTTCTAAATCACTTTGGATCTCCTTGAACTGTGCCACGTCGATTCCGGCGGTGATCAGGGATCGCAGCAACACGGCCAAGTCGGCTTCGGTGCGATTGGTTTGGATGCGAACCAAGGATTCGGTCGCCGAACCTTCGACCGATTCGTCCGCGGTGGCGTGACCACGAATCAGATCGACGGTCTGCTGAGTCTGGGACGCGTCGAGCAACTGGACCTCGAAAGTTTGTCGCGGACACAGTTCCTTCATCACCTTGGTCAGCGGACCGAACGCGCGGAGCTTGCCCCCGGTAATGATCGCGACGGTGTTACAGATCCGTGACAGTTCCGGCAGAATGTGACTGGTCACGATCAAGGTCTTGCCCATCGACGCCAGCTGCAACAGGATCTCTCGCATCTCGATCCGCGCCTGCGGGTCCAAGCCGTTGGCCGGCTCGTCCAGGATCAAGACGTCAGGATCGTGCAGCATGATGCGGGCGATCCCCACACGTTGCTGCATGCCGTGGCTGAGCGATTCGACGAATTTGTCCTGCATGTATCCGCACTGCGTCGTGTCCATGACGTCGCCGATTCGCTGCCGTCGCTGTTTCGGGCCGATCCCGTACACGGCGGCAAAGAAATCCAAGTACTCGCGGACGCGCATGTTGTCGTAGACGCCGAAACGGTCGGGCATGTAACCGACCGCACGTTTGATTTGTTTGGATTGTCGCGTGCAGTCGATGCCGGCGATCGAGGCCGATCCGCTGGTGGGCTTGGACAGCCCGACCAGGATCTTGATCGTCGTCGTCTTGCCGGCACCGTTGGGGCCGATGAAGCCCAAGATCTCACCCCGATTGACTTCGATGTTCAACCGATCCAAGGCCGTGAAGTCACCATACCGCTTGGTCAGTTCATGGGTTCGAACGACGGGTGTTTCATGAGTTGTCAAAACAGGACCTGGGAAACGAAAGGAGTGGGGAGTGGTTCGTATCGGGCGTGCCCGGAACGTCGGATCAGTCGCCAACGGTTCCCGACAACGTCCACTCGGGACGAATGACTTGCCAGGTCGGGTCGTCGGTGTTTTCGACGGCGACCGGCCCCTGCAAATCGACGGCCCCCTGCGAATCGACGGCCCCCTGCGAATCGACGGGCCCGCCGTCGGCCGCCGGGGAGGTTTCGACGGCGGTCGCGGAACGGCGGACGTTGGAAACGCTGAATTCCAAGATCAGCGTGCCACGCCGGTCGTCGAACGCCAGCGTTGCCGGGTCGATTTCCAAGCGAACGGACTCGTCGGGGCTTTCGAATCGAGCGATCTGGGTGGCGGATTCGTCGTCGCCGGCTTCGGAGCGAACCGAACGAATCGTGACGTCGCGCCGCGGCGCTCGCAGCGTGACCGCGAACACGGCTTCGTCCAGCTTCAATGGCAAAGCGGCCGCGGGGACTCGCCATTTCAGACGCCAAGTTCGTGCGGCTTGTTGGGGCGTCGGGACGTCACCGCTGGCGATTTCCGAGGTCACACTGTCACCGTAACCCGACACGATCGCGACGGCCGGCAGGGTGATCGCGGGCAACCGAATCTTCGCGCCAGCGGGGCAGGGCTGATAACGCAGCGGAAGCCGGTTGAGCGCTTCGCCGGTCACCTCGGCGTCGATCTGATCGTCCAGGGGCGTCGGCCAAGGGTCGCTCCAAACCAACAGGGACGGACGGCCGATTTCGTTCGGTTCACTGGCAAAGAAAGCGTCGTCCTTGGACCCACGCATCGATCGATAAACTTGTTGATGGTTTTGCCGCCGGCGATCGATCAGCCCGCTGCCCAGACGCACGTCGGCGTCGGTCGGGACTTCGGCGGGAATCCGATAAGTGCCCGGCTGATCCGCGACGGCATCGAGCGAGCGGATTCGCGACGGCGGCATCACCAGAACCGGATCGGCCGCGGGGTCGCCCGAGTCACCCGGCAAGGAATCGGGCAGGGTGATTTCCAAACCCTGATCGGTGAGCGTTGCGATCGCTTCGGCATCACCGACCGGTCGGGTGATCGAGCTGCGCAGGTTTTGCAGTCCCGTCGGCCAATCTTGCACCCGCAACGTCAAGCCCTCCGGGGTTTCGGCCCATCGATACGTTGCGACCGTCGATGAGTCGACGAAAGGACGGGCCCGAACGTCATCGGCAATTTCCAATTCGACGGTCTGCTGTTCGGCGAGGTAGATGACGCTGGTTTGGTCAATGACGGCTTGGCCGCTGCCGGGTTGCAAGTCGGCGAATTGCGCATGAGACAGGGTGTCCCGGACCTCGTCGCGTCCGGACTTGGCCGCCAGGAACAAAGGCGTCGCGGACACGATCGCCAACGCCGGCAGACACCAACCCGTGCGTTCCAAATGCCCGCCGCGGTAGGACCAGACGCCCACCACGAGGCTTGCCAAAACGAAGAATCCCAACGCACCGAAAACCGCCGCGCGGGAGGGCACGGGATAACCGATGTGCGAAGCCGCCGTGGCCGCCGCGACCGAACCCGGCGGCGTCTGCCGGCGCGGCTGGTTGAACAAACTGACGATCGGGATCGCCCAAGCGTTGGGCATGTAAGGCGGCGTGTAAACGACTTCGTTGTCGGGCGGATTCGGTTGGTACCAAGCCGACGCATCGACGCTGGTCAGCCAGATTTCGCCGCGGCCCACGCGGACCCGCATCGCGGCGGGCCAGCCGTTGATGCGATGCGTGACTTCGCCGCCGGTCTGTTCCAACAATTTCACCGTGACCGGATGGTAACGCTCTGCACGAACCGGTCGCGTCGACATGTCGGGCCGCAACTTGCACAGCATGTCAAAATCATTCAACTCGATGGTGCCCAACGAGGTGGCTTGCCAAACGTCGCCGATCAGCGGTTCCAAGGCTTGCAAGGGGATCCGATCGACCGAGATCCAAGCCTTGCCGCCATCGACCAGCCACTGACGCATCAAGGCGATGCCGTGCGGATCGTTCAAACCCGACGCGTCGTGGATGAAGACGTTGTCGATCGCGTCCCAAGATCGCAGGTCCGTCGGCAAGGCGTCGAAGTCGATCACGACCCGGGTCAACTCGTCGACTTCGCGACAAGCGATCGCCAAATTGAAACTATGGTGTCGACCGTCCTCTCGCCACTGCCAAGGCAGTTCACGCACCGGTGCGTGGTCGCTGAGGATCGCGGTTGTCACCCAATCCGAACTCAGCAGGACCCGCAGGTCTTGAACGGCCGTGTCGCCGTCGTTGTTCAGTCGAATGTCTTTGCCGTCGTTCACTTCGATCAACGCCACGGTCAAAAAGACCGCCGTCCCCGCGGGAACGTCGGGCATGCGGATCCAAAGCTGGTCTCGGATCGTCCGCCCCGACGCGATGGGGATGGTGATCGCGAAATCGCTCTGGGCGTGTCCGGTGACTCGGGCGGTGATCTTGGCGGTCTTTTCCGTCGGCGCGGAATTCATCAGGATCAAGGGCAACGGCCACCAACGGTTCGGCCGTGGCGGAATGATCGAAGTCGCCGTGATCGGGGCCAGTTTCAGTCCGCCGTCCTCGGTGACGAACTCATAATCATCGGGCACGGCTTGTCGGGCCCGCAGGGTCGACGTCGGGACGAGGGCGGCGACCATCGCCAGGCCGGCCAGGAGGCCAGGCAAGAAGGCGTGAGCGGTGGAACCAGACAAGGGCGATCTCTCAAGAAAAGTCGAAATCGGATAAGGCGGCGGAAAAGGCATTCGCCAAACCGCAACGAACAGTCTACCGGCTTGACGACGGGGCGGGGGCGGTCCGGCGGGGGCGGGGGCAGTCCGATCCGCCGATTCCGCTTTCCAATCCTCGGCCTGCCGCCCGAACCGCCCCACGAATCGGTCTCTCCAGATCCGCGTCTTCGCCCTATAATCCGCCGAACCGCCGAACGGACCGGCTTGAGGTGTTGAATGACTTTTTCCCGTTCGGCGACGTTTCCCCGTCAATCAACAAGAGACGATCGATTTCGATGAGCACTGCGACCGCGATGAAAACCACCACCGACAAGACGCCGCGTCCGACCCCGGAGATTCGCGTCTACAACACGCTCAGCAAAATCAAGGAACCGTTTCAGCCGCTCCGCCCGCCGCTGGTCGGCATGTATTTGTGCGGACCGACCGTGTACGCCGAATCACACATCGGGCACATGGTCGGCCCGGTGATTTTCGATTGCATCAAACGGTTTTTGACCTACAGCGGTTTCGAAGTCACTTGGGTCGTCAACATCACCGACGTCGACGACAAACTGATCGCCAAAAGCCGCGAGCGGGGAATTCCGATCAGCCAAATCGCCGTCGAGATGACGGCCGACTACCTGTCGAATTTGAAAGAGTTGGGCGTCAACCAAATCGATCACCTGCCGCGGGCGACCGATCACATGCCCCAGATCATCGCTTTCATCCAAACCCTGGAATCCAAAGGCCACGCCTATGCGGTCGAAGGCGACGTGTTTTTCGACTGCTTGAAAGATCCTAGCTACGGACAGCTTTCCAATCGCACCGTCGACGCCCAGCAGGGCGAGGGCGGTGAAGCGGCGGCCAAGAAACGTTCGCCAGGTGACTTCGCGCTTTGGAAAAACGCCCGCGCCGGCGAACCGAGCTGGGACAGTCCGTGGGGCAAAGGGCGACCGGGTTGGCACATCGAGTGTTCCGCGATGAGCCACGAGATCCTGGGGGAAACCTTTGACATTCACGGCGGCGGTCTGGATTTGGTGTTTCCCCATCATGAGAATGAACGCGCCCAAAGCAGCTGCTGCCACGGCGCGCCGATGGTCAAGTATTGGATGCACAACGGGCTGATGCGGGCCGGCGAGAAAGGTAAAGTCGGCGGAAAAAGCGATCGAGCCGATGCCGGCGATTCGGCGGGCGATGACGGCGGCGGCAAGATCAGCCGCAGCAAAGGTGCCGGCGGATTGTCCGACCTGATCCGTCGACACACCGGTGAACGGGTCCGCTTCTTCTTGCTCCGCACCCATTACCGCTCGACGATCGTTTACGGCGAAGAAGGTTTGCAGGAAGCGGGCACGTCGTTGGAAGCCTTTTATCGTTACTTCGATCGCTTCGAACAAATCTCCGGGGAATCGTTCTACGACTTGCCCGTCGCGACGACTCGTTTCGACGGCGGCGTCGACCCGGCGGGCGATGCCGTTCTTGGTGAGGTCAAAATCTTGCGGGACAAGTACTTGGCCGCGATGGATGATGATTTCAACACCGGCGCGGCGATCAGCCAACTGTTCGATTTGCTGCGTCTGTTGAACCGGCACATCGATTCGAGCGACTTGCAGGCCGGGGCCAAGGCCGGCACGGCGCCGCTCGGCACGCTGCGTGTCGCGACCGGCGTGCTCCGCGAATTGACCTCCGTGTTGGGCCTGTTTCTCAAACCCGTTACGGCCGTCGGCGGCGACAGCGAAGCCGACACGAAACTGCTGGACGACGTCGTCGGTTTGCTGATCGAGTTACGCAAGGAAGCCCGAGCGAACAAAGACTACGCGATGGGCGATGCGATCCGGGATCGACTGGCCGCCATCGGCGTCGCTCTGCTGGATAAAAAAGACGGCACCAGTTGGGAAAAGAAATGACTTCACATCGTCTTCGAATCGCTCCGTGATTCGCCCCGCAACCGCATCGGTCATCAAGCTCAGTCAGCTCAGTCAGGACAGCCAGGCACATGGACGGCAAACGCATCTTGGGGATCGACCCGGGACTGAACACGACCGGCTATGCCGTCATCGATCGCTCGCCCGATGCGAAGATGCGACTGTGCGAAGCCGGAATCATTCGCAGCCGTGCTCGTGATTCGATCGAGCAGCGTTTGGGGGAACTGCACGACGGCCTGACGGAAGTCTTGCAAACGCATCGTCCCGACATGATGGCGCTCGAGCAATTGTTCTCCCACTACGACCGGCCCCGAACCGCGATCTTGATGGGCCACGCGCGTGGCGTGATTTGCTTGGCCGCGCGAACCGCGGGAATCCGAGTCAGGCACTTCGAACCGACCAAGGTCAAAAAAGTGATGACCGGCAACGGTCGTGCCCCGAAAAGCCAGATTCAACAAGCCGTCAAATTACAGCTCAACTTGGAAACGTATCCCGAACCGTCCGACGTCGCCGACGCGATGGCGATCGCCCTGTGCGGACATTACTTGGCAAGCGACTTGGCCGACGGCTTGTCGATGCGGTGACGCCGCCGGCGCCCACTCGTCGCCACCCAAACCTTTTCATTCCTTTAACCCATCGTTTGTCTGCCTTCATGATCGTCACCATTTCCGGAAAGCTGGTTCGCGTCGGCGAAGCGGCCGTCGTCGTCGCCTCGGAACCTTTCGAATACGAGGTCTACGTCGGCGATTTCACGAGGCGTCAGTTGCAAAGCCGGGTCGGCAAGGACGTGCGTTTGCACACGTTGGACTACATCGAGGGGAACGCGCAAGGCGGACGGCTGATGCCGCGTCTGATCGGCTTCGCCACCGAACCGGAACGACAGTTCTTTGATTTGTTTTGCAGCGTCGACGGTGTCGGCGTTAAAAAAGCTTTGCGTGCGATGGTGCGGCCGGTCAAGGAACTGGCCGTGTTGATCGAACAACAAGACACGAAATCGTTGTCCGCCTTGCCCGGCGTCGGCCCGGCAACGTCCGAGCGGATCATCGCTAAGCTGCGTCGCAAAATGCCCCGCTTCGCCTTGATGGTCGACGGCGCCGCCGTGGACGAAGTCGGCGGCCAGGGAAGCCAAGTCGTCAGCGAAACCTTCGACGCCTTGGTGGTCTTGGGACACAGCGAAACGGATGCCCGCAAGCTGATCGACGAAGCGATCGGTAGCGGCAAGAAGTTCAAGGACACCGAAGCCTTGCTGACCGCGATTTACCAAAGATCACAATAGCCGGCCGCGGTGACCCGCTCGGCCCGGCAAAGAACAGGCCGGACCGGAAAAACCGCTCCGCCAAACGGAGTCGCTGTTGCCCCGAGTGTGGCGACACCGTTTGGGAGGAGGGGTGCTCGTTACGCCGTCACCGACCCACACTCTGGACGGCGACCACGTCTTGGCGAAGTGCCCGCGTCGTCCGCTGGATACACGGCCGTCGCGTGAAGCCCGGGTCAGCTTTGCCCTCCACCTGGGATAATTATCGGAACGATGGCGACGAAAGTCCATCGGGGAATTCCCTCAAACTTTTGGTTAAGATAAATCCATGAACGAATTTCAGCCCATCATGCACCTTTGGCCCGTGCTGACGAACCTGCCGGGCATCGGTGTCAGTCTGATGGATGATGCCGGCGGCTTGCTGTTCGTCAATGACGTCGCGTTGGAAATGTTTTTCGTCGAACCGACGGTTGCGTATCAGGGAAAAAACATCGCGGACTTTCATTCGAAGCAATTCGTCGAAGAACGCTTGAAACTGATCCGACGTGTACTCGATCAAGACGCGCCGATTCGCTTTCGGCACATCTACAAAGCGCGGCATCTGGAATCCAAGATCTGGCCGCTCAGCCAAGTCATCCATGGCGGCGTCCCCAAGCCCACTCGACGAGAGGCCACCGACGGTCCGGTCTGTCAAAACGAGGCACGAGCCGTCCCGGGCGGCCGCGAGCCCGACTCGTCGGACCCACGGGACGCTGAAAGCGGGTCGACATCTGGCCACGACGTGACCTTTGCCCACGACGCGACCTTCGGGCAGGACGCTGCCACCGATCTTGGCGCCGAGGCGGAAATCGAACGCCGGGTTTTGGTCGTCACCAAGGAATTGGATCCCGACCACGACATCGATTTCGATTCCGACTCCAAAACCCTGCCCGACGACGAACGGATCTTGAATTCTCAGTTCATCGATCTGGGATTCCTGAACGTGCTCAGCCCACGGGAATTGGAGGTTTTTGTCCTGCTCGGTCACGGATTGAGCGTCCCCGAGGTCGCCAAAAAACTGTTCCGCAGCCCGAAAACGATCGAGCGACACAAGACAGCCATCGGCCAAAAGTTGCAGGTCCAGGGCCAAGCCGCCATCACTCGTTTGGTGACCCAGATCGGTTTGGACTTGCCCCACGCGTCGCTGTCACGACTCGGCGAATCGTGGTAGATCAACCGACTAGGTGAATCATTCTCGCGGCCTGCTGACTGCAAAGGCGCATTCTTCACCCGTCTTGCCGATGCTGCGCAGACTTCCTAACTTTCACGGCCAGGGCAACTCCTAGCTCTTTTGGCGGTTGATCTTCAAGGCACTTTGGGCGTAGCAAAATGATTCAGAACTCGAAAGATTCGAGAGTCGGGCGGACGCCCGATCGGCATCCGTTCCGACTTCCGACGGCTCGACATGAAAAACCGATGCTGGCCTGTTTGGTCGCGATCGTGATGGCCGCCGGTTCCGGCGGTACCGTGATGACCCAGGCCGAGATGCCGGGCTCCTCGCGCCTGGGCGGTGCGGACGTCCCACAGCCCGTTCCACGATCGGTCGGCTCGCAATCCGTCGAGGCGGGGGACGAGACGATCCCCATGTCGCCGATGTGGCACGACAACTTGGCCGACGGCTGGCGAGCCTCCAAAGCGACGGGCCTGCCGATGTTGATTTTTATCAGCAGTGAATCTTGTGTTTATTGCGACGCCATGGAACGGGATACTTGGCGCGACACCAGGATCCGGTCGCAATTGGCGGGTCGGTTTGTGCCGATTCATCTGAAGAAAGGGCGCAATGACGACGTGTTGTCTCGCGTCAAGATAAAAATGTATCCGACGACCTTGATGGCCAACGCGGCGGGCAAGGTGACCGATTATCGTGCGGGATATCAGCCGCCGAATCAGATTTTGAATCTCGTTCGCCGTCCGCAGCTGAATCGCCTTGTCCGGCCATCACCACCGCGTGGCCGGCACCCACTGCATTAAGCCAAGCACCATGACCTCCCGCATCACCGGCATCCTGACACCGAACATCACACCGGTCGACTCGCGGGGGCAAGTCGACGAAGCGGTGCTTCGCGGTTACGTGGATTGGCTGATCGACCAAGGGGTCGACGGGTTGTATCCCAACGGAAGCACCGGAGAATTCGTCCGTTTCACGCCCGAGGAACGCCGCCGGATCATGCAGATCGTGGTCGATCAAACCGCCGGACGGGTGCCCGTGTTGG
>CAYVRC010000202.1:0-1698 GCA_964453205.1 uncultured Pirellulaceae bacterium
CGCCAACATGCCGGGGTTCGCGGTGATCTTGGCCGTCGGCGACTCGTTCGTAACCGCCCGCGGCGACCGTCGAGATTACCACACCGACGATCACGACCAATAACGTGAACGAGTTGTTGCTGAACCCGAACATCGAATCGGGGACGTCAAACGTGACGCCCAAGGGGACCCCGACGGCGCTGGCCGAAACCGTCACCATCGCGCCGGCCAAAAAACAAAACAACAAACCGTTGACCACGTTGTAAAGCTTGACCAACGAACCGCCGGCGATCCGTTCCAATTGATAGTACAGCGTCAGCCGCTTGGCCGTCGCGATCGGCGTGACGAGGAAACGCCATGTCAGCACGGCGAGGAAATTTCCCAGCAACAAACCCAACAACAAATCTTGCAAGCTGGCACCGGCCGCCAAGAACAACGGCCCGATCATGAATTCGGTCCCCGCGGCGTGCTCACCGGCGTACATGCCCCAGAACTTTCCGTTGCCCAACAGCGCCGAATCGGGAACCCGCTGCCGTTCGTACTCGGATTTCGTCGTCACCGAATCCGCCGGGCCGTCGGATTGAATCGTATCGCCTGTTTCCACGACGTGTCTTTCCAGTTTGAAAGGCAAGGGACGATCAAAACGTGACGGACGAAGTTGCTTTCGCGGGCGAATCTTCCGCGGACGACGTGACTCGCCGCGACAACGTCGACTTTTCGTACCGACGGACTTCGTCCAACCAAGCCAGTCCGACGGGCACGGCGGACGTTTCGCAGTAGTGATCCCAGACCGCGCCGAGCGGCATCGACTTCTGCTCCTCCATCATCGCCAGACGCGTCGTGAAGTCCCCGTCTCGTTCGAGTTGCTGCAGAGTTTCGGTCGGTTCCAGCAACGCCGCCAACATGGACTTCAGCGCGTTGCGAGTGCCGATCGTCCAGGCGGCGATGCGATTGATGCTGGCGTCAAAGAAGTCCAGACCGATGTGAACGCGGCCCAGATAATCGCCTCGCACGATCTCTTGCATGATCGCTTGCAATTCGTCGGTGAACGTCACGACGTGGTCGCTGTCCCAACGAACGCCACGGCTGACATGCAGCAACAACTCGGGCACATACATCAGGACCGAACTGATTTTGTCCGAGATGACTTCGGTGGGATGAAAGTGTCCGGCGTCCAAGCAAAGGGCTTTGTCTCGCGAGATCGCGTAACCGAGATAAAACTCGTGCGACCCGACGACGTAACTTTCGCTGCCGATGCCGAACAGCTTGCACTCGACCGCGTCGACGATCTGACGGGCGTCCAGGCCTTCGGCGAACACCGCGTCCAACGATTCGGCCAATCGCAACCGGGGCGCTTTCCGGCTCGCCGGGGTGTCCTTGTATCCGTCGGGGACCCATACGTTGTTGACGCAGGGATTGCCCTGGGCTTTGCCCATCGCCGCGGCGATCCGGCGACTGGCGATGCCGTGATCGATCCAAAATTGTCGGATGCCCGAATCGGCCGAAGCCAACGTGAATCCCTCGGCGGCCTTTTCATGGGCGAAGAAACTGGGGTTGAAGTCGATGCTGACGTCCTGATCCCGGGCCCAGTCGATCCAGCGTTGAAAATGCGCCACGTCGATCGCGTCACGATCCACCGCGCCGTCGAAATCGCCGTACATCGCGTGCAAATTCAAACGATGTTTGCCGGGGATCAACGAGTACGCCTGTTCCAAGTCG
>CAYVRC010000202.1:1798-9587 GCA_964453205.1 uncultured Pirellulaceae bacterium
GTCGACACCGATGTCGTGGTAACGCTGACGAGCGAGCTCGAACGCGGCCCGGGTGTCGTGACGATCGGTCATGAAAAGTCCTTGGGATGGAAAGCCTTTGTGCAAGAATCTAGGCGATAAGCAGCATCATAGGGAGCGATCCTCGCCCAAACCTTGACGATCGTTCGCCAGACTAGCACAATCGGTTCAAAACCCGGCGTCGAAACGATGGTCGATTCGGCCGGTTCCCGGACGACTCGACCCGGCCACGCCGATGCGCCCACCCACGCGGAATCATCATGCCACGACAGTCGTCCTCCCACTGCGCCGCATGGATCCTCATTTTGATCTTGGGCACGGCCGCGGCGGCGTCCGAGACGGATTCGTCACGGACGGCCGAGCCGAACGTCTTGTTCATCGCGGTCGACGATTTGGCGTGCACGCTCGGTTGCTACGGCGACGTGATCGCGCGAACGCCGAACATCGATCGCTTGGCCGCCGGCGGTGTTTGTTTCCAACGAGCGTACAACCAATTGCCGCTTTGCAACCCGACGCGGGCCTCGTTGATGACGGGACTGCGTCCGGACAAGATCAAAGTCTACGACTTAGACGCCCACTTTCGCGACGCGGTACCGGACGTGGTGACTCTGTCCCAAGCGTTTCAAAAGGCCGGTTATCACGCCGCGCGGGTCGGCAAGATCTATCACTACAACGTCCCCGCGTCGATCGGGACCGACGGATTTGACGATCCGCCCTCGTGGAATCAGACGGTCAATCCGAAAGGACGCGACAAGGCCGAGGAGGACTTGATCACCAATGCCGAGCCGCATCGCAAGATCAGCGCGGCGCTCAGCTGGCTGGCGGCCGACGGCGACGATACCGAACAGACCGACGGGATGATCGCGACCGAAGCGATCAAGATCCTCGAGCAGCGATCCGAGGAACCGTTCTTTTTGGGCGTCGGATTTTTTCGCCCGCACACGCCGTACGTCGCACCCAAACGTTACTTCGATTTGTATCCCGTCGAATCCATGCGACTGCCGTTTGCACCGGTGAATGACCGGGACGACATCCCGACCGCCGCTTTCGCCCACAATTGCCCGGTACCCGATTACGGGTTGAACGAAGACACGTTGTTGCGGGCGACCCAAGCGTACTACGCCTGCGTGTCCTTCATCGACGCTCAAATCGGCCGACTGATCGATGCGTTGGAACGATTGGAACTTTCGGACAACACGATCGTGGTTTTGTGGAGCGACCACGGATACCACTTGGGCGAACACGGCGGCGTTTGGCAAAAGCGGACGCTGTTCGAACAGTCCGCCCGATCGCCGCTGATCATTCGGGCTCCCGGGCGTGCGAGTGGCGCGGACTGTCGGCGGGTCGTCGAATTCGTCGATCTTTACCCGACGTTGATCGATTTGGCTGGGATCGAAGGTCCCGGGAATCTGGACGGCCGAAGTTTGTCGCCGCTGTTGACCGACCCGCTGGCCGCCTGGAACGGCTTTGCCGTGACGCAGATCCTCCGACCGGCGGACGATCGGTTGTCGCGGCCGGTCATGGGATGCAGTCTCCGCACCGAGCGATATCGTTTCACCGAGTGGGCCGAGGGAGCCGAGGGGACGGAGCTTTACGATCATCACGCCGATCCCGGCGAATTCAACAATTTGGCCGACGATCCGGACGAGTCGACACGCCGCGTGATCTCACGACTCCGACCGATCCTGCGTTCGCGGGCGAGCGGCGAGACGCCCGAGTCGCCCTTCAATCCGGCACGACTTTAGAAGTGGCTTGCTTGACCGAACCCGATACTTCGCCGAACCCTTTTTTTCCATTCCTGAAGTGAACGTCATGACCGTCGACCCCCGAACCTGCCCTTGGAAGTCGGTCCTGGGCGCGATCCTCGTCTTGTCCGGGCTCGGCGTTGCGCCACAACCGTCAGCAGCCGAGGATTGGCCACAGTTCCGAGGCTCCACCGCCGACGCCGTCTCACCGACGTCGCTGCCGCTTTCCTGGTCGAACCGAGACGGACGATCACACAACATCCGTTGGAAGATTGCCGTTCCTGGCGAAGGCTGGTCGCAACCGGTCGTTTGGGACGATCGGGTTTACGTCACCGCTGCCGTTCCGGTCGCCGAAAGCTCCCGGGACTCCGGCCCCGAACCCTACGAGGGCGGCGGTGGTTATCGTCGGGACGATTTGATGAGCACGGTGTACGCCTATCAGGTGGTGTGCTTCGACGCAGATACGGGCGAGCAACTTTGGCGAACCGTTTGCAAACAAGCCGTGCCGCCGGTCCCGCGACACAACACCAACACCTACGCGACGGAAACGCCATCAACCGACGGTCAAAGGATTTACGCCTATTTCGGAATGAACGGTGTCTACGCCTTGGACATGCAAGGCAACGAAATCTGGAAAAGAGACCTCGGCGTCTACGAGATGCGAGCGGGTTGGGGGACGGCCAGTTCGCCGGTCTTGTTCGACGGGCGGCTTTATGTCCAAGTCGACAACGAAGTCGAATCTTTCCTGGTCGCGCTGGACGCGGAAACGGGTGACCAAGTGTGGCGGGTTCCTCGCAACGAAAAATCGCAATACAGCAGTCCGATGATTTGGCAAAACTCGGCCCGCGACGAATTGATCACCGGCGGCACGGTTTATCGGTCATATGATCCCGAGACGGGCGAACTGCTTTGGAAACTCGACATGGCCAAGGGACGCAGCTCCGCCACGCCGGTCGCGACGGGCGATCGCCTTTACGTGGGCAACGAGTTCAGAAATCGCGGCGGCGAGGACGACGGCGGCGGGCGACTGTTCTGCATCAAACCGGGCGGGTCGGGCGACATCACGCCGCCCGATGACGTTTCCCAAACCGCGTTGATCGATTGGTGGATCGAGCGAGCCGATATGCAAATGGCGTCGCCGGTGATCTGCAATGAAAAACTGTATCTGTTCGAACGTCGCTCGGGCAACATGCACTGCGTGGACGTCACCGACGGATCAACCGTTTATCGCAAACGTTTACGAGGCGCGAAAGCGTTTTGGGCTTCGCCGTGGACCGATGGGGATCGAGTTTACGCGCTCGATTCCGAAGGGACGACCCATGTGCTTGCGTCGAAGGATCGTTACGAATTGTTGTCCGCCAACGCCTTGAATGAACGGTCTTGGGCGACGCCGGCCCTGGCCGACGGACGGATCTATCTGCGGACGGTCGACCACTTGTACTGCATCGAAGACCTCAGCGGTGTCGAGCAGAACTGAAGGTCATCGGCGGATGCCCGACGAGGATTGATTGTCGGCCATCCCGCCGCCGGCGTCCCGGTCGTCCCTGCGGCGACCATGCCGACGCGGTTCAGTCGACCGAGGCCGTCGCGGCCCAGCCGGCTTTCTTTTCGGTCATGAATGCCGCGAATCGATCTTGCTCGATCGCTCGCCGGGATTCGGTCATCAGCCGCTGATAATAGGTCAGGTTGTGGATCGATAGCAGGATCGGGCCGAGCATCTCATTGACGTTGAACAGATGACGAAGGTAACCGCGACTGTGACGGCACGCCCGGCAGGGACAGACTTCGTCGATCGGACGTGTGTCCTCGCGATGGATCGCGTTGCGCAGTTTCAACGGCCCGGCGTCGGTGAAAGCGATGCTGTTTCGTCCGTTGCGAGTCGGCATGACGCAATCGAACAAGTCGATGCCCCGGGCGATGCTTTCGATCAAGTCGATCGGGCGACCGACGCCCATCAAGTAACGGGGCTTGTCGGCGGGCAGGTGCCGCGTCGTCGCCGCGGTGATGCGATACATGTCCGGCGGCGGTTCGCCGACGCTCAACCCGCCGACGGCGAAACCGTCGAAATCCATCGCGGTCAGCTCGCGGGCGCACTCGCCCCGCAGGGTCTCGTCTAAGCCTCCTTGGACGATGGCGAACTTGGCCTGACGATCCGAGTCGGCGTACTCCAAGCACCGCCGGGCCCAGCGGATCGACCGAGCCATCGCGTCCTCGACTTGTGCGGTTTCCGCGGGCAACGCGATGACGTGATCCAAGACCATCGCGACGTCGCTGCCCAAGGCCTCCTGGATTTCGATCGAATGTTCGGGGGTCAGTTCGACGATGCGTCCGTCCAAGTGGCTGCGAAACGTCGCGGCGTGTTCGGTGACTTTGTTAAGCTCACCCAGGCTGAACACTTGAAAGCCGCCGCTGTCGGTCAAGATCGGTCCCGCCCAGCCGCACATCGCGTGTAAACCACCGAGGCGACGCACCGTTTCATGCCCGGGGCGAAGTGCCAGGTGGTACGTGTTGCCCAGAATCATCTCGGCACCCGTGGCGGCGACTTGATCGATCGTGACACCTTTGACGGTGCCCTGTGTCCCGACGGGCATGAACCCCGGCGTCTGGACCTCGCCGCGAGGCGTCAAAAAAAAACCGCGACGCGCATCCGTTTCGCTGTCGCGGTGTTTCAAGTTGAAATGAAAGTGACCCATTCGGCGATCAGTCGCCACGCATCTTCAAGCCCAAGTCGGCCAGTTTTTCGCGAACCTCGTTCAGGCTGGTCACGCCGAAGTTCTTACACTCCAGCATGTCGTCGCCGGTCTTCCGAATCAATTCGCCGATGGTGTTCAGTTGCAACCGGGCCATGCATTTGCGGGCTCGCACCGAGAGGTTCAAATCCGCGATCGGTCGTTCCAGCAAGGCTTGCTCGTCGGGCGACATGTGGCTGGTGTCGACCGGCGGATCGCTGGATTTTTTCTCGTGGGCGAACTGACCCAAGGAGAGTCCCTTGGAGGACAGCATCTCGCGAATTTCGAACAAACTGGTTTCGCCGAAGTTCTTGCTGCTGAGCAGTTCCGCCTCGCTGGTCCGCGTCAGGTCACCGATCGTATCGATGCCCATCTTGGACAAGCAGTTGCGGCTACGGACGCTGAGTTCGAAATTGCTGACCGGCATGTTCAAGATCTGAGCGAGACGATCGTTGCGACGTTGCGCTTCCTCGTCGTACAACATGTTGCCCGTCGCCGAGGCATCCTTCATGTACAAGGTCGCCTGCGGGTGATCCGGATAACAATCCAAGATCCGCTTGTAACAAATCTGGGCACGGTCGTACTGATTATTGTCTTCGTACAGCAGGCCCAAGTTGATCAACGCACCGATGCCGGTGGGGAAAGCTTTCGCGGCACGTTCGTACAGGTTCAGGCATTCAAAGTCGTTGCCCAAGCGATCGTTTTCCAACGCCAAACCGAACAAGGCACCGGCGTGGTTCGGGTCCGTGTTGATCGCTCGTTCATACAGCGTGATCGCTTCGTCCATGCGTCCGCCGACCGCGGCGACGGTGGCGGCACGCTGATACATGTACTCGGGCGTCTGTTCGGCGGGCCCGAAAATGTTGTCCAAAATCGCCAAGGCGTCGTCGATGCGTCCGGCGTACCGATGCGACTCGGCGGTGCGAATTTTGCACTCGTCCTCGTCGTATCCCGACACGCGGGCCTTTTCATACGTCGCGATCGCCTCGTCGTATTGACGCAGTTCGAACTGGGCACGGGCTTGATAGAACAAGGCCATCGCGCTGCCGTCGGCGCTTTGCAAGGTCGTCAGGGAATCCCTGAATCGGCCGAGCAAGAATTGACAGACGCCCATCTTGGTCTTGCCGGCAGGGCTGATGTTCTCATCATCCTGCATCTCCATGACCGCGTCACGCAGTTCACTGAAATGGCCGTAATTCTCGGTGATCGCACCCCGAATGCTGACGACGTCGGAAGGGCCAAAAGAATTGTTCGAAAGGACGAGTTCTTTCAAGTCGAGGACTTCGATTTCGACGTCGCTCATGTAGTTCAGGCTCCTGAGATGCCAGTGGGGAACAGTCCGCGTGTGAAGCCAGCGGTGGGATTTGAACCCACAACCCTCGCATTACGAATGCGATGCTCTGCCAATTGAAGCTACGCCGGCGAATCGGGTGACCCGGGAACCCAAGAAAATACGCTCCCGAGGGATTTTTCGTCAAGAGGCACCGGCAAGAACCGTGCCGTACAGCGAAAATTCTTCGCTCCCCGACCCGATTCCGGGTTCGGTCGGGTCGCGGGGCGATTGGGGGGCGATCCAACGAAACGTCAAACCGGCTTTCGGAGCTGCAACCACTCGCTGTGGAACGTGCCTTCCCTGTCCGTCCGCCGGTACGTATGAGCACCGAAATAGTCGCGTTGGGCTTGCAGCAGGTTCGCCGGCAACCGTGCCAAGCGGTACCCGTCGTAGTAGTTCAGCGCCGTGCCGAACGCCGGAACCGGGATGCCCATGATGCTGGCCGCGGCGATGACCGCCCGCCAAGACGCTTGGCTGTTCTCGATCGCCTGGTCGAAGTATGGATACAGAAGCAAGTTTTCCAAATCCGGCTGGTCTTCGAAGGCCTCCTTGATCCGATCCAGGAACTGCGCGCGGATGATGCATCCGCCTCGCCACAACAATGCGGCTTGGCCGTAATCCAGGTCCCAGTCGTGCTCGGCCGACGCCGCCTGCAACTGCACGAAGCCTTGGGCGTAACTGACGATCTTGGAGGCGTACAAAGCGTCACGGACCGCGTCGATGAAGGCCTGTCTGTCGCCGATCAGCGACATCGCCGCGGCACGCATTTGCGGGTTGGCCGATTCGGAGGGACCGCCCAGTTTCTCGCTGGCCCGGACCCGAGCTTCCTTTTGTGCCGACAGACCGCGAGCGAACACGGCGGTGGTCACCAGCGTGCTGGGGACGCCCAAGTCCAGGGCGAGTTGGCTCATCCATTTCCCGGTCCCCTTGGCACCGGCGACGTCCAGGACCTTGTCGACCAAATAGCCGTCGCCACCTTGATCATCTTTGACGCTGAAAATGTCGCGGCTGATTTCAATCAAGTAGCTCTGCAGTTCGCCTTGGTTCCAAGTGTCGAACACGTCGTACAGTTCGTCGTTGGACAGTCCGCCGAGTTCGCTGAGCAACTGATACGCTTCGCAGATCAACTGCATGTCGCCGTACTCGATGCCGTTGTGAACCATCTTGACGTAATGCCCGGCGCCACGAGGGCCGACCCATTCGCAGCAGGGGATGTCGTCGTCGGGCCCGACTTTGGCAGCGATGGCTTGGAACATCTCCTTGATTTCCGGCCAAGCCGCTTGGCTGCCACCGGGCATCAGGCTGGGGCCTTTGAGCGCGCCTTCTTCGCCGCCCGAAACGCCCGCACCGACGAACAAAAGACCGGCATCTTCGACGGTCTTGGTCCGCCGTTCGGTGTCCAAGTAGTACGTGTTGCCGCCGTCGATGATGATGTCGCCGGGGTCACACAGCGGAATCAGCGAATCAATGATCGCGTCGACCGCGGGGCCGGCTTTGACCAGCATCATCAGCTTGCGAGGTCGCTTGACGGCTTTGACGAAGTCCTCGAGCGAGTGGGTACCGACGAAGTTCTTGCCGGCGGCTCGACCGGCAATCAAATCGTCGACCTTGCTGGTGGTGCGGTTGTAGACGGCCACCTTGTAGCCGCGGCTCTCCACATTCAGAGCCAAATTCTCGCCCATCACAGCCAGTCCAATCAGACCAAAATCGCAGTCGCCGCTCATCGTGTTTCGTTCGTTTCGGTGGTGGGTCGCTAGAAAGTCAGCCCGGCAAAGTTCTGACCGCTGAAAGGCCGAAGCTTCGCATGGGAGGGATCAGCCGGAAAGCAGACAAACCGCCCGGCTCGTCCGAGATTCTAGGCCATGGCGGCATTCCCGAAAGGGCCACACTCCGGGAGCTCTTCAAGCCTGCGATTTAGGTACACAGCTATCCAGTTTCAGATTGTGCCACCCATAATTTCAGAT
>CAYVRC010000203.1:0-9570 GCA_964453205.1 uncultured Pirellulaceae bacterium
AACGCCGACGATCGCTTCGTCGCGATCGGCAATCGGTTCATCGCTCGAGATCCGACGATTCCGGTCGATGCGACCCGAAACATTGTTTATCTGATGCAGACGACCACCGGACAGGCCACGCGACGCGGCAGTCTGCAAGGCGACGACATTGAATACGGCATGGCACCGTATCAGATCTCTTATGGGGCTGCGGAAAATCGTCCGGAGATGGGGATCGTCGATACGGGTAACTTCTTGGGCAACAACGGCGACGGCGGTGACATCACCGGCATCGACTATTTCCCCGACGGCGGTTTCAGCGACCTCATCGCGGTCACCGATCGGGGCGGCGTTCACGTCTTCAACATCTTTGACAACGAACCGGCCATCAACGGCGATTTGGTCGGCTATAGCCAAGTCATTCCGACGACTTACTTCGGGCAAGTGCAGCCACACCCCGAGCACCTCGTGGGAACGCTGAATTTCAGCGGTTTGACCTTCGGCCCGCGTGGTGCCAGCGAGGGGCAGCTTCGCGACGTCTTGTTCGCGACGACCAGCGACGGTTGGCTTTACGCATTCAAGTTGGAAAACGGTGAAATTGTTCCGGCACACGTGTTTTTCAACGGCCGCAGCGCCGTCTCGCTGCAGACCAGCGGCGGCGTCATGTCACCGACGACCACCGGTTTGGCCTTCAGTACGCTGGAAGCGGCGCCCTGGCACATCACCAACGACCGTCGCCAAGATCCCGAACACGGCTTTTTCACTCAGCCGTTCGACGACAGTCGCGGCGTTCCCGGAAATCCCGGGGACAACAGCTTCTATTACGGTTTTCAAATCTCGGGCAACCAAGCCGAGAACACGCTGGAGCGTCCCGACGGCGATCCTCTCGGGCAGCTCGCCCCCGGCGGTTCGCACGGCAGCATGATTTCCAAGCCGTTCAGCTTGGAAGGCTACAGCGGCAGTGACGAACCGACGGTTTACTTCAGCTACTTCATCGATGTCGAAGACGGCGACGATTATCGCCCCGGCGGCCCGAACCAGAATGACGCCCTGCGCGTCTTCGGTGCCGGCGACGACGGCCAGTGGCAACTGTTGGCGACCAACAATAATTTCCGCGGCGCCGGTCAGGACGAATTCGATTACTTCGCCACCACCGGCATTCCGGTGCAAGAAATCTTTGACGACGGTGACACTTGGCGTCAGGCGCGGGTGGACATCAGTCCGTTGGCGGGCAACGAAAACGTGCGTTTGCGATTCGATTTCAGCACCGACGGCACGATGCGTGCGCAAGTCGGCAGTGTCGAACTGGTCGCGGTCCCCGGCGACGAGATCCCGGATAACAGCGTGTTCAGCGGCGAGACGGAGTTCAGGGTCGGACAAACCGCGACGGTGACGTTCGAAAACATCGTCGGTCAAGACATCGTCGTGCCCGCAGGATCGGAACTGAGTGACGGCGACCAGTTCCAAGTCTTCAGCCCCACTGGCAATGTCATTGCGACCTTTGTCGAAGGCCCACTTACCAATCCGGTTCCCGGTCAAATCGTGTTCTTGCCGACCGATTCGGCGACCCAGGTGGCCCAGGCCATGGTGGCGGGATTACCCAAATCGCTTCGTCCCTACCACGACGGCGGCGCACGCGTCAGCCTGCTGGCGGCGACCAATGTCGTTGCCGTGGGCGATACGCCGATCGGTCTGAATACGGTGGTGCAGCTTCAAGACACCTATGACAACCTGATCGCGGTCGACGGCAATCGTTTGGCCAGTGGCGAAACGATCATCGTCACCGGCGGCGGAACCAGCACCACAATTCGCATGGTCAAAGCTGCCGACGCGACCGGTGCGCCCGAAGAATTGATCTTTGACGCAGGCGACACTGCCCAGGATCTGGCCGACGCGATTCGAGATCAACTGCCGATCGAAACGGGCGCCTACGTGGTCGAGGACCGGGTCGTGTTCACCAGCAACGTCAACGTCACGATCGTCCCCTCGACGACCAAGATCGTGATCACCGATCCTGTAAGCGTCAGCGAACAACGTGTCGTGGTTCAAATGCCGTTGGATCCCACCGACATCGACGACGACGAAATTTTGACCATCACGACACCGTCGGGCAATCAGTTCCAGTTGCTGTTTGAAGCCGAGGACTTTGATTTCATTTCTGCGTTTCCGCAATTTGACATCGGTTTCGTCTACAAGGAAAACACCGATCCGTTCGTCGTGGCCGATCGGCTGTACCGAACGATCAACGCAATGGATGTCAACAACGAACTTGGGGCCGTGCTGCTGGGCGATTCGGTCTCCTTCTTCTACGGCACCGATGTTCAGTCCGGATCGTCAAACTTTGTCTACGACATACTGGACGCTCCCGGATCGATTCAGGTTCCGGCCGATCCCGACAACGACATCAACGATGCCGAAGTCTTAACCTTCACCGGTCCCTCGGGAACCGACTACATCGTCACCTTCGAAGACGACGACGACACGACGGGTGATCCCGCGGGCGTCGTGTCCAAAGCCAACGCCGATCCTTTGGTCGTCGCGCAGCGCCTGCTCGATGCGATCAACTCGCTCGATACGACCGGCGAACTTGGCGCGACCCTGGCCGGGGATACGATCACCCTGTTGCAAGGCTCGGTGGCGCAGTCGTTGGATTCCGATTTCGTGATCGGTAACTTGCCCGTGCAACTATCGATCCAGTTGCCGGCGGACCCCGACACGGAAATCGACACTTTCGAAGTCTTGACGCTGACCGGTCCCTCCGGTGCGCAGTACACCGTCACGTTCCAAGACGATGACGACCCGACCGGTGACCCGGCCGGTGTGGTTTCCAAGGCGAACTCCGATCCCTTGGTCGTGGCCCAGCGGTTGTTCGATGCGATCGTCGCGCTGGATACCGGGTTCGAACTGAATCCGATCCTGTCGGGCGATACGGTTGTGATTTCGTTCAGCCCGGTATCGTTGGCCGAAGGAACTCTGCTGATCAACACGATCACCGACACGACCGATCGGTTGCAATTGAATTTGACCGACGGCGTCGACATGCGTTCGGGTGAACGCGTCCGCGTGACGGCCGGCTTCAACACTTTCGAGATCGCCTATCTGCTTGAAGGCGACACACAAACCGTTCCGGGCGGCACGGGAATCGTTCGCTACATGCGGACCGATTCGGCCGCGGACATGTACCGCGAAACGGAAGCCTTGCTTCGCAACCAGGGTTTCAACGCCTATGTGTCGCCCGACGATCTAGGTGTCAACGTCCTCGAACCGGCCTCCGCCTTCGTCTCGTTCGATCCGGTCTACACGTCGGAATCGACCGAAGACGTCGACACCAGCGTCGTGCCGATCACGTTGCCCGCGGGCGACCGATTGATCGACGGCGAAACGCTGACCTTATCAGCCAAAGACGGGACGACCGGACAAGTGATCACGTTCCGCCTGGACGACGGAACGATCGCGGCGGCGCCGAATCAAGTGCTGTTCACGCTGACCGACACGGCGGCCGATGTAGCCGCGAAACTGTGGGACGTCATCGATCCGGAATTCCAAGCGATCCGATCGAGCGCGAACGTCTTGTACTTGATTTTCGGAAGCGAAGCACGAACAGCCGCGAACTCTCAAATCGTTTCGTACGCACCGTCGGTCCCCGGCGCGATCCCGGTCCAGTTGAACTCGACGATGACGACGGCGGAAGTCGCCCGCCAACTGCGGATCTCGTTTGCCCAAGGTTTCGGCGCGTTGACCGATGTCGACGGGATCAGTCGAGCGACGCCGGAGCTTTATCCTTTGATCGGCGACGATCGGGTGCGGACGTTCAAGACGACCTTCTCCGGCATCGGTGCGTACGGATTGAACACGTTCTTGCCCGGCGACGAGTTCGGCGAAACGGTTTCCAACAGCTTCACCGCCGCCAACCAGATACGCGTCAACGGGGCGACGGACAACGAAGTCGAAGGCGTCTACATCGACGACATCATCGTCGGTTTTGCCGAGCGTGGCGAAATGGTCTTGGCCGCACCGACGGGGAACTTTGATTTCCTGCGGAATCCCGAACTCGACCCGACTTCGACCCAGCCGGAGCGTCCCAACGAAATCCTGGTGGGCGGTTACTCGCTGGAAATCCGTACGTCCGATGAATTCGGTGTGCCGACCGATTTCGATCCGATCAGTCTGGCTTTAAACGAAAGTGTCAGTCTCGGAAGATCGTTCGACACCAACGACCGTTTGATCGAAGGCGCGGTGACGCTGATCGCGCAGGCCGGTCAGTTCTTAAGCGACGGCGACACGTTCGTGCTGTACGACGGCGTGCGTTCGTTGACGTTTGAATTCGACGACATCCTGCAACCCGGCGTGACCGACGGTCACGTCGCGGTGCGTTTCGATGCCAGCGAAGATGAACCGCAGTACACGGCCGTCGCGATTCGCAACGCGATCAACACGCCCCAAGTTCAAGCGGTGCTGGACATCAGCGCGGCGACGTTTGACAGCGACGACAGCAACAACGTCCCTGGCCAAAACGCGACGACCGGAAACCGCGTCGAACTGTTCGGTTCGGACATTCAGGTCAATCCGGGCGGTGGTCGTTTCATCCGCATGGACATGGTCAAAGAAGAAACGTACCAAGGCCGCGCGACCAGTTTGCTGATTCCGCAAGTGAATCACGACACGCAAGCGATCAGGTACGTCACGCAAGGCGACTCGCTGGCGCGGGCTTCCGTATCGGGCTACGTCGATGGGGACCGTGACGTCTTGGTGGCGACGGGAAAGATCGGTGACCGCGTCGACGTCAACATCGCCGCGGCGGCGGTCGGAGTACTTCCGACTTCCGATTTCGATGTCGTGCGGATTTATCTGCAAGCCGGACAAACGGTCGACATGGACTTGGACACGGAGGGTTTCAGTCATTCCGGCGAACCGTTGGAATCGCCGACTCTGGTGGTCTACAACGAGAACGGCACGCCGATCGAGGACTCGTTCGGCGGTTCCCGGCGAGCCCCCGGCGAAGGCTGGGACGGCGCCTACATCAACTTCACCGCACCGACCAGCGGATATTATGACGTCGCCATTTTCGGAACGGGCTTCATCGGCGGCGAGTACATTTTGACGGTTCGTCCGGACGCCGAAACCAGCGATGCGATTCCCGATCGCGATGTCGTGATGGTGGATTACCATTTCGGAATCACCGACGAAAACCGAGTCCGCGAGCAGGGTCAGATCGTGATCGCGGGCAACTTCATCAGCAACTCGTCCGGTTTCGGCATCACCGCCCAAGCGGGACCGCGAGGCCAAGCGGATACCAGCAATGGTGCCGATCCGCTCGCCCGCCCGGGTTCGGCCCGGCTGATGCGGAACGAAAATCCGACCGGTCTGTTGCCCGGGGCCGTGATCACGAACAACGTGATTCACGACAGCGGCAGCGGCGGCATTTTGTTCGCCGGGGGAACCCGCGACGACGGCCAAGGCCCCGCCCCGGTGCCCTACGGACGCATCGTCAACAACACGGTGGTCGGCAACGGAACCGGCAGCGGCATCACGGTGACCGACTACGCCAGCCCGACTCTGTTGAACAACGTCGTCACCGGATTCGAAACCGGCATCAACGTCGATTCGACTTCGCAAAGCGTCGGAACCGTCGTGGGAGCCAACGCCTTCCAAGACAACACGACTCATTCGACCATCCCGCTGTCGTCCCAGTCGATCGTCATCCCGAGCGGTACGCCGGTCTTTGCCGATCCCGATCGCGATCTATACATCCCGGCGATGGGTTCGCAGATCATCGACAGTTCGATCGCCGAGTTGTCCGACCGTGGCGATTTCGTCCTGACGGTGAAACAACCCGCGGGCATTTCGCCTTCGCCGATCATCGCCCCCGGCTTTGACGCTTACGGACAACCTCGTGTCGACGATCCGACCGTTGTGTCCCCGGGTGGCGTCGGCGGCAACGTGTTCATCGACCGTGGGGCGATCGACCGTGCCGACAGCACGCGACCGGTCGCCGTGTTGATCGCACCGCAGGACGCGATCGGGACGATCGTATCGGGTGGCGACGGCGACCCGGACGAATCGTTTGTCCGTTTGGCCGCCGGGACGGTCGAGTTCTTTGAGATTCAGTTGCTCGACCCCAGCGGAACGGGTCCGGACATCGACACGATCACCGAAGAAAGCGTCTTGTTGACCGAGAACGGTCGCCGCTTGATTCCCGACGTCGACTTTACGTTCGGCTACAGCGACAACAGTCGCACGATCCGCCTGACCCCGCTGGCGGGCTTGTGGAATCCCGACGCGGTTTACGAAATCACGCTGAACAACACTCAGCGGATCGCTTATGAAGCGCCCAGCGGAGACCAGATCACCGACGGTGACCAAGTCGTCATCACGGACATCTTGGGCAACCAATCGGTGTTCGAATTCGAATCCGGTTACATCTTGAACTTGCCGACGCCGAAGTCGTTACAAGTGATCGCGGCGGACGACGTGTTCCAAGACGGCGATTTCTTTACGATCACTGCACCCGACGGAGTCAGTCGTCGTTTCGAGATCAATAAAGCCGGTGCGGTTCAGACGGGCAACGTCGAAATCGATTTGTCGACGGCCGGAACCGTGGCGGATGTACGCGAGGCCATCCTGGCCGCCTTGTCGGATCCGGCAATCGCCTCGCTGTTGGACATCGCGCCGGTGGCCGTCGGTCAAGACGAAATCCAACTGGGGACGACCTCGGATCACATGGTCACCGGCAACGTCGACGGTCTGACCGTCTTTGGGGCCGACCTGTGGTTGGAGGAAGGCGACCAGTTCACCTATACCGGTGACGGAACCGCCGTCACGTTCGAGTTCACTTACCAAGACGATCCGGTCGCCGGAAACAACGTCGCGATTCGCATCGAACGCACGGACACCCCGGATGAGGTTGCCGCGAAGGTTGCCGCAGTCGTCTCCACACAACCGATCGGCTTGGGCGGTGCTCAAGCGATCGGGGACGGATCGATCTTGCTCGGCGGCGACGCGGCGGATTCGCTGGTCATCGGCAACATCGCACTGCGATTGATCGGGTCGGCCGGCGTCACCGGTCCGCTGACTTTGACGATCCCCAGCGGATCAACCGGTGCCGGTGTCGAAGGCCAGACCTTCACCATCACCAACGGATCGCTGAGCGAGACGTTCGAGATGACCACCGACCCCGCTGCCGTTTCCGCGAACCGCTTGGTCCGCGTCGATGCCGGTGACACCGCCAATGCGATTGCGACAACGATCGCCAGCGAGATTCAAATCGCTTTCGCCGGCACGCTTTCACCCTCGGCGACGGGCAACGTGGTCACGCTGGGCGAACAACCGGCGATCCCGCCGGCCGGGGATCCCCAAGTCTTTGCCACCGTCGATAGCGGGACGACCGCGTTTGTCGTCGGCGGCGTTTCCGGAGGTGCGATTCCGGTTCGCTTCCTGCCGACCGAGGACTTCACTTCCTTGGCCGTCGCGGCGACGTTGATCGAAGCGGTGCGGACCAGTCCGCTGGTCAGCGTTCCGTTCGCGCCGGGTGGCGGCACGATCTTGTTCGGCCAAACCGAATCGATCGTCGGACGCGATTCCGACGGTCAAATCGTCGACGTGGCGACGCTGGTGCCCGCGGTCGCGGACCTTTCGGGCAATCCCGTGGCGTCGAATCGTGACAACCAAGAAACTCGATTCACGATCATCATGCCCGATGTCGTGTTCGATTTCGGCGACGCCCCGCAATCGGGCGCGTTGAATTATCCGACGACCGTGGCGGCCAACGGGGCTCGCCACGCGATCACCAATTCGCAATCCGTCATCCTCGGGACGCTGATCGACAGCGAAGACGACGGTCAGCCTTCGCCGGCAGCCGACGACGATCGCTTGCCGCTTTCGGTGACGCAGTCGGCGGGGCTGTTCACGATCACGCAGCTTTCCGGCGGCGTGACGGAGATCGAAATGATCGCCGCGCCCTCCGGGCAAGAAACCCTAAGCGTCGACGTCGACGGCACCGTGTTCGTGCTGGAATTCATCCGAGCGGTCGATAATCCGACCGGCAACAACGTGCCCATCGTGTTCGCCGATGGAGAATCGCTGAACAGTTTGACGGCCAAAGTCTTTTCCGCGATTCGCGGTCGCTTGGGACAGTTCGGTGGCGGTGTCCAAGCCGACATCGGCGATCCCGACGACAACCGTTTCACGTTGACATCGATCAACGATGAAGACGGCGTGTCGACGGGAATCTTCGTCGCACAGAACGGCGACATGCTGACGGTGTTCGCGACCCCGGGATCCAGCGGAATTCTGACGTCGGATCAAGTCGTGGGCTTTTTGAACAAGGCCGATTCGGCTGGCACTCCTGTCGCCGTGACCGTGACCGGAACCGGGTTGCTGGACGGCTGGATCGATTTCAACGGCGACGGTGATTTCATCGACGACGGCGAACAAGTCTTTCGTAGCCAACCGGTCACCACCGGCGTGAACACGCTGACGGTAATCGTGCCGTCCAATGCGATCGAAGGTGAAACCTGGATGCGTCTGCGAGTCAGCGACAGCGGAAACCTGGGACCCGACGGCGTCAGCGTCGGCGGCGAAGTCGAAGACTACGAGGTCTCCGTGCGCTCGATCTTGCCGGCCACGCCGACCGACGACAGCTATTCGGGCATGGTGGACGAAGACGAAGTCTTGGAGATCACCGACCCGGCCGCCGGTTTGCTGACCAACGACATCAACCTGAACACTCAGTTGTTGCCGATCGGCGCGTTCATCGTCGATCAACCGGCCGGCGGCGTGGTGGAGATGATCGATCCGTTCTCCGGCACGTTCCGCTACACGCCGAATCCGGACTTCAACGGGACGGACACGTTCACCTACCGGTTGGGAACCCAGGAGATCGTCGGTGCCGATGTGATCGCCCAATCGCCGCTCGGAACCGTCACGATCGACGTCCAGCCGGTCAACGATGATCCGGTGTTCGACGCATTGACGACCGTCCAACTGTTGGAAAACGATACGCCCGAACCGGTGACGATTAGTGGCGTGATCACGAACGCACAGCCCGGACCTCCGACGGCGATCGACGAACTGAACGAGCAAACGGTGACGCTGTCCATCGCGTCGTCGACCGTGACCGATGGATTGATGCAGTCGCCTGCGATCATTACCCCCGAAGGCGATCTGATTCTGGATCCCGCGCCGGACGCGTCGGGTTCAGCGATTTATGTGATCGAGATTTCTGACGGGATCGCGACGCTCAGCACCACCATCACCGTGACGGTCCAGCCGGTCAACGATGCTCCGCGGTTCGACGCCGACGTTGCGGGGACTTCGGATCAAGCGGGTGCCGATGATCAGTACAGCGTCGCGTCGGTGGACATCGACAACGACGGTATCATTGACGACGGTACGATCACGTACACGCTCAGCGAAGACAACTCGGCGGATCCGAACTCCGACAGTTTCTTCATTCCGATACGTCGCGACCCGGCCGCCGTCGGGTACTCGCGCGTCGGTTTGTTGGACGTGTTCACGGTGGGACCGGAAAACGAATTGCTGCCCATTCCCGGCGGTTCTCAAGTCTTGGAGTTGCACCAGATCGACAGTCAA
>CAYVRC010000204.1:0-9547 GCA_964453205.1 uncultured Pirellulaceae bacterium
TTCGCCAGGTGGCAAGTCGTCAGGATCCGATGGTGCGAATCGATGTCCGAGATCGGTGTTCCGCGGGTCTTCAGGCAGTCAAAGAAATGACCCATGTGTGAAGTCGGTTCTTTGCCGCCGTACAGTTCGGCGACCGCGTCCTCGGGCAGGGGGCGGGATTCGAGTTGGTCGACCGGCTTGCCCTCGAGCTTGCCGCGATTGACAAAGAAACGTCCCGCGTCGCCGGTGAAAGTGATGCCGTTTCGTGAGCTGTCGATCACCATTTCGACGTCGCCCGGAAAAACACACTTCACGGAGAAATCGACCGGCGTGTTGTACGTGTCGCTTCGCGTCGGCATGCCGTTGCGGTCCAAGGGCTGATTCATCGTCCCGGTCCCGGCCACCGACACAGGCCCGTCATTTTGTCGGCCGATCGCCCACTGGGCGATGTCGACGTGGTGCGCGCCCCAATCGGTCATTTGACCGCCGGCGTACTCGTACCAAAACCGAAACATGCGATGGCATCGCTCGGGAATGTAGGCGGTTTTCGGTGCCGGCCCCAGCCAACGTTCCCAATTCAAAGTCGTCGGCACCGGCGTCTTCTGAAACGACTTGCCTTGGCGTCCCGGACCCAGGCCGATGTGGATTTGCGACAGCTTGCCGACGCGACCGTTGCGAACGAGCGCGACGGCTTTCAAGAATCTGGAATCGTATTCGCTGCGTTGTTGGGTGCCGACTTGAAAGACGCGGCCCGTTTCCTTGACCACGTCGCGCAGGATCTTGCCTTCGTCGATCGTCACGGTGACGGGTTTTTCGCAGTACACGTCTTTTCCAGCCCGCAACGCTTCGACGGCGATCTTGACGTGCCAGTGGTCCGGTGTCCCGATCAAGACGGCGTCGATGTCGTCACGATCGATGACGCGGCGATAATCGTCGACCAAGTCGGCCTTGCCCCCGGACAGGTCTTGCACGGCCCTGTCACCGGCGACCGTGTCGACCTCGCAAACCACGGCGACGTCGGCGAATTCGGCCGCCTGTTGCCCGATCTTCATGCCGCGACCGAACCGTCTGACTTCGGGCTGCCAGCCGGCACCGATGACGGCGACCGCCGGGCGGTCGTTCTTGTCGGCCGATTCCGCGGGCAGGCCCTTGGCGTACGCAAGCGTCGCGGCGGTTGCCGACGCGGATCGCGCCAGGAAAACGCGACGTCCGATTCGATGATGTTGGGCCGATGACATGGAATCACTTTGGGGAGGTTTGGACGAGGAAACCTTCGACGCATCGGGTCGATGTGGCGACGATTGTAAACGCTCGGCCGACGACGCGTGAGAACCGCACCCGCGCCGGATGGTCAAGTGATACACTGGTTCGCTTTCGCCATCCCCACCCCCATCCCCGACCCGCCTCGTTTTTCTGCTTTGGAGTTTATTCGGATGAGTGATCCATCGGTCCTTCAGCCCGCCAAGATTGATCGCCAACAAGTTCACGGTGATTCGCCGTTTCCATACGTCTTCGCGTGTGCGGACGACTCCGCGACGCTCGACGACATCACCTCGAACGTTCGTGGCAACCGAGACGATTTGCTGCGGCTCGCCACGCGTCACGGTGCGGTGGCCTTTCGCGGTTTGCCGACGCCGACGGCCGAAGATTTTGATCGGTTCATTCAAGCGTTGGGTTTGGAAAATTTTCCTTACGAAAAGTCTTTGTCCAACGCCGTGCGGATCAACCGGACTCCGCGAGTTTTTTCGGCGAACGAAGCTCCGCCGGAGGTGCAGATTTTCTTTCACCACGAGATGGCGCAAACGCCGCTGTACCCGAAATACATCCTGTTCTATTGCGAAGTCGCGTCGGCCGAGGGCGGCGCGACCCCCTTGTGTCGCAGCGACGTGCTGTTCGAAAGGCTGCAGGCACGGTGCCCGGAATTCGCGGCGAAGTGCGAACAGGACGGCTTGCAATACACCAACGTGATGCCCGACAGCGACGATCCCCATTCCGGGATGGGACGCAGTTGGCAAAAGACATTGGGCGTCGATTCCCGCGAAGCGGCGGAGACGCGACTGCGTGAACTCGGTTATTCGTTCCAGTGGCTGGGCGACGGTTGCTTGAAAGCCACGACACCGCCCTTGCCGGCGGTGATGGAAGTCGCGCCGGGCCAGAAAACATTCTTCAACCAATTGATCGCCGCCTATTGCGGTTGGAAAGACGAACGCAACGATCCGTCCGAAGCGATTCGGCACGGTGACGGTTCGAAGCTGGACGGCGACGCGGTGAACGTCGCGGTGCGGTTGGCCGAAGAACTCGCTTACGATCACCTTTGGCAAGCCGGTGACATCGTGCTGCTTGATAACACCGTGACGATGCACGCCCGGCGGCCCTTTGTGGGCACTCGCAAGGTGCTCGCTTCGCTGGCCGAGATGCGGACGCATGCGTTGGTGAAGGCGTGAGGAATCACCCCGAATCGTCCATGCCCGACGGGTCGGCGGACCCGTCCCCGACGAGTGACGAGTCGCCCTGGTATGCCGGCGTGACCAGGTACCAATGGCTGGTGCTGATCATCGCCTGCGCGGGATGGATGTTTGACGTTTACGAAGGCCAGATTTTTAATCTGACACGCAACGACATGCTGACCGAGTTGCTGGGCGGCGATGAAGCGGGCAGCAAATTTTGGGGCGACGTGTTTCTGGCGATCTTCCTGGCCGGGGGGACCCTGGGCGGACTGGTTTTCGGTTCGCTGGCCGATCGCTACGGCAGACGTCCGATCATGATCGCGACGATCCTGATGTATTCGGTGTTTTCCGGACTGACATATTTCGCCAACGACATTTACACCGTCGGCGTGTTGCGATTCTTGGTGGCGTTGGGCATCGGCGGCGAATGGGCCGTCGCGGCCAGTTTGGTCGCCGAGGTGTTTCCCAAGAGGGCGCGGGCGCACGCCTCGGGGATCTTTCACGCCAGCAGCATTCTGGGGACTTGGCTGGCGGCCTTGTCGGGCATCCTGGTCGGCGCGAATTGGCGGTTCGCGTACCTGCTGGGCGTCTTGCCGGCGTTGTTGATCGTGTGGGTGCGCGCGAGCGTCAAAGAGCCGGATCGTTGGGAAGAACAGAAGTCATCGCCCCAGGCGGACAAGCTGGGCAGCTTTCGCGACTTGCTGACCAACCCGCGTTGGAGCGGGTTGGCGATCCGCGGGTTGATGTTGGCCGCCGTGGGGCTGGGCACGTTTTGGGCGGTCACCGTGGCGGGGCAAGACCTGATGCGTGAACTGTTGTTGGAAAACGGCATGAGCGAAAGCGAAGCGGGAAGCCGGTCGAAGTTCGCTTACGGCATCGTGCAGGCGGCCGGTGGCGGGCTGGGGCTGCTGTCCTTCGGGCCGCTGGCGGCACGCTTCGGACGCAAGTCCACGTTCATCGGTTTCCAGCTGTTGGCACTGGTGATTGTGCCGATCACCTGTTTCGTGCCACAGAATTATTGGCAAATGCTGTTGGTGATGCCGGTTTTCGGTTTCTTGACGCTGGGGATGCATTCGGGTTTCGCGATCTATTTTCCGGAGTTGTTTCCGACGCATTTGCGTGCTACCGGTGCAAGCTTTTGTTTCAACGGCGGACGTTTATTGGCGGTTCCGGTGTTGCTCTTTAGCGGTTGGCTGAAGGGACTGGAAAGCGTGTCGCTTTCGATCGCGGTGTTCGGCTTGTCCAGTCTGTTCATCGTCGGCGTGCTGATCATGTTGACGTTGCCCGAAACACGCGGCCGTGACTTGGTCGAAGCGTGACGACTTTGTTCACCCAAGACATTTGGTTGCTGATCAGTTTGGCCGTGATCGCCCTGACTGCCGGATTCGTCCACAGCGCGATCGGTTTCGGTTTCGGCATCGTCGCGGTGTCCTTGGTGCCTCTGGTCATCGACGTCCGTCAGGCACACGTCGTGATCTCGATCTCCAGCGTCCCGGTGATCGTCGCGGCGGCGTGGTCGTATCGAAAGGGGGTTCGTTTCGACGACTTGAAGCCGGCTTTGGTCGGCGCGGCGATTTTCCTGCCGATCGGCTTGGCGTTGTTCGAATGGTTGCCGATGGACGCGCTGGTCCGCGCGACGGGGGTGGCGATTCTCGCGATGGTGGTGATCCGATTGCGAAATCGCCGGATGCCGGAGCACGACGAACCCGACGGCGGAGGTTCATGTTTCGTGGCCGGTGCGGCCGGCGGTTTTTTGGCCGGCGCGGTCAGCATCGCCGGTCCGCCTATCGCCGCTTTCGCGCTGAAACAGAACTGGACGCCCGCTCGATTCAAGGCTTTCGTTAATCAATTTTTGTTGCTGGTCTCGATTTACAAGGTCGCCGGGCTGGGCATGCGTGGCTTTTTGGACGGCCCGACATTGGTGCAGGCGTTGTGGTTGGCTCCGGCTGCCATCGGCGGCATTTTTCTCGGCGTCCGGGTCAGCGGCCGGATATCGAGCTTGTGGTTCGAGCGACTGGTCGCCGCGGCGCTCGTCGCGATTTCGCTGATGTTCATCATCCGCGGCGCTTCGTAACCGTCCCAACTTGTGAACGACCATTGGCAGGTTTAAATTCATCGACTCACCATCCCCTGACCCTTTGCACGAGAAAGCAGCGACATGTCACAGCGGCCCCTGAATGTAGGAATGATCGGCGGCGGCGGCGGAGCCTTTATCGTCCAGCCGCACCAACGCTCGATCCACTTTGACGGAACTCGAAAGGTCACCTGCGCCGCCCTGCATCCGGATCCGAAAGTCGCCCAGAGCGAGGCTGCCGCCTGGGAATACCCTTTAAAAGGCTACGACAGTTACGACGAAATGATCGAAACGGAGTCGAAAAAGCCGCTCGGCGAACGCATCGACTACGCCTTGATCGTCACCCCGAACCACGTTCACTTCGATCCGGCCATCAAGTGCGTCAAAGCCGGAATCCCGGTGTTCTGTGAAAAGCCGCTGACGCTGAACTTGGACGAAGCCAAGCAATTGGTGGCGGCCGTCGAAGAGGCCAAGATCCCCTTTTGCGTTTCACACACCTACTTGGGGCACTGGACCAGTCGCTTCGCCCGCTTCATCGTCACCAGCGGTCTGCTGGGTGACGTGCGTTTCGCCGATTCCTACTACTTGCAAGGTTGGTTGGCCGCGCGGACCGAAGACACCGGATCGGTGCAGGCCGAATGGCGAGTCGATCCGAAGAAGTCGGGAGCCAGTCTTTGCGGCGGCGACATCGGCACGCACGCGCTGATGCAGCTTCGCTACGTCACGGGCCTGGACGTCACGCGGGTCCAAGCGCACTTGGAATCGTTCGTCCCCGGCCGCGTCTTGGACGATCACTTCACGACCTATTGCGATCTTTCCAACGGCGGCAAAGCTTTGGTTCGTGCCACCCAAATCGCGATCGGTCACAAGAACGACTTGGGCATCGAAGTCAACGGCACCAAGGGAACGCTTTCCTGGAAACAGGAGTTCCCCGAGCAGTTAACCATTCGCTTGCCCGATCAGCCCGATCGGACCTATTTCCGTGGCGCGGTTACCGCCAACGACGGTTTCTTGGGCGACCTGCCCGAGGATCTGATGGCGGAACCCAACATCCCGCCGGGGCACCCCGAAGCCTTTCACGATGCGTTCGCGCGTCTGCACCGCTGCTTCGAACAAGACGTCCGCGCGTACAACGACGGCAAACCGTTCGACTGCGACGGTAGCAAGTACGCCAACGTGCATGACGGATTGACCGGCATGGCATTCATCGATGCCGCCGTCCGCAGCAGCAAAGACAACGGCGCCTGGATCGACATGTAAAAACTGTGACCCTCTGGCACGGTTTTTTCCACGCCGCCGTGGCAAATCGCCCCAATCGTTCGGTTACCAACCGGATGAAATGGAGCAGAACGCTGGCGAAGCTTACATTGCGGACTCGTACCGGGAATATTCTCGGCACTGAACGTGACTCCAACAGCAATGAGGGCTTTGTCCGATGCGTCCCACCGATTCTGGTCACCCCACGCGTCCTCACCCGTCGCGTCGTCGCTTTCTCCAAACCGCGGCCGCAGCAACGGCTGCCGGCCCGGTGGCCGCGACGACGGTCATTCCCGGTTCGGCGTCGGCGTCGTCCTCGAGCATCTCTGCCGGCCAGCGCCTGACACTCGGGTTCATCGGCGTCGGCGGTAAAGGCGGCCAGCACTTACGAACGATGGTGCAGGAAGCCGACAACGGCAACGTCAACATCGCCGCGGTTTGCGATATCGATGCCAAGCGATTGTCGCTCGCTTCTCGGACGGCGGGGCCCCAGGCCGATTGCTATTCGGATTATCGATACCTGCTGGATCGTGACGATCTGGACGGCGTCGTGATCGCGACGCCGGATCACTGGCACGCCGCCCAAATGGTTCACGCCGTTCAAAGCGGCAAGCACGTCTACGTCGAAAAACCCGCTTGCTGCACGATCGAGGAAGGCGAAGCCATGATCGCGGCGGCCAAGGCCGCCGGCAAAGCCGTCCAAGTCGGATCGCAAGGCCGCAGCCAGCCGGAAGCCTACTTGGCGCATCGTTACTTGGCCAACGGCAACATCGGCGAAGTCAACCATGTCGAGTGCTTTCACTACGCCAGCCCGGTGGGTGGATTCTTGCCCGACGCCGATCCGCCCGAGGACCTGGATTGGGATTTGTGGCTGGGGCCGCTGCGACAAAGACCCTACAACCGAGGTTACGCTCACGCGTCGTTCCGCTGGATGATGGAATCCGGTGGTGGCCAGATCCGCGACCGCGGCGCGCACGTGATGAGCTGTGCGAAGTACTGGATGAACGCCGACGGTCAGATGCCGACGACCATCGAGGCGACCGGCAAGGCACCGACCCGCGGCCTGTGGAACAGTGCGACCGATTTGCAAGTCACTTATACGTTCAAGAATCCGGATTGGAAACTGACGTGGAATCAACCGGGGACTCCCGCGCCACCGGAAGAACGCACCGGAGATGAGCCCGGCGGTCGCATCACGCGGCCCGGCTACGGCGCGGTCTATCACGGCACCGACGGCACGTTCACCCACTGGGGCGGCGACGGCGGAACGTGGGCGGAAAAGAAAGCTCGGGATTGGAAACCCGGTCCGGGGGCCAAGGACGTCTACGAAAGCCCCGGACACTTCGAGGACTGGTTCGCAGCGATCAAGACGGGCAAACCGACGATCATGAACATCGACGCCGCGGCAGAAGTCGCTTACTTGACGGTGTTGGGGAATCTGTCATTTCTGCTGGGCCGAAAACTGAACTGGGATCACGCGACGCGACAGATCATCGGCGACCCCCAAGCCCGGCGTTTGATGGGACGTCCCCAACGTTATCCGTACGCGACTTGAACGACTCGCCGAGGCACGTTTCGCCGGTTCCAATCATTTCCTCGAACACACTTTGAATATTCATGAGCACGACGAACCTTGATCAACTGATCCGAGATATTCAGGACAAAGACCACGTCACACGCGCCGCAGCCCGCGACGCGGCCGGCGCGGTCGGAGCCCAGGCGGTGCGTCCCCTGGGCGACATCGCCGCGATGCACGACGACTTCGAAGTCGCACGTGCGGCCGATCGGGCCATCCGAAACATCGTTTATCATTGCGGACGCCCGGGTGCCGAATCCGAGGCCCACGAGGTCACCGGCGAATTGTTGGGGTTGTTGGATCAGTCCTACCCCGTCCAACTCCGCCGTGACGTGTTGTCGTTGATTTGGCAAATCGCGGGCGAACAAGCCGCCAATCGTGTGGCCGCCTGTCTGGACGATCCCGATGTTGCCGAAGACGCTCGCATGGCGCTCGAACGAATCCCCGGCAAGCAAGCCACCGCGGCTTTGCAAAAAGCGTTCGATCGCGCGGATCAAGACGACCTTCCCGCACTCGCTTACTCGTTGGGAATGCGAGGCGTTGAAATTCGTGGTGTTCCCGATCTTCGTTTGCAAGGCGTCAAAGAATCGGCCTTTCAGCCGGTCAAAGGTTAAACGGCGATGAATCGCTCCATCCCATTTCTTTCACTGATCGCCGCCGGCTTGTTCATCGGACTTTCTTGTTCGCCCGACATCGAATCACGGACCGAAAAGATACAGGTCGATGCACCGGAGAATGCTTCGGCTCGCCCGGCCGCCCGGGGTGACGTCGCGGGGTTCGGCGATTTGCTCGCGACGGTCGAACAGTGGGGTGGGGCGTATCACGCCGACGAACGGGGCAACGTCACCGAAATCGATCTCCGCGGCGCCTCGCCGGCCGACGACCAAGTTTCGATGTTGGCACCGTTCGTTCATCTGCGAAGTTTGAAGCTGAAAGGCGACGGAATCACCGATGCGTCGGCATCGACGGTAAGCGGTTTCAGTGAATTGACCCGTTTGGACCTGGACACCGTTGGCATCTCGGATCAGGGCATCGCGGCGCTGGCTTCGTTGCCGAAACTGGAGAGCCTACGTCTGCATCGCGTCTCCAAAATGACCGACACGGCGGCGGAATCGCTTGCCGAGATGCCGGCGTTGACCGAGTTGACGCTCACCGACAGCTACATCAGCGACGGCGGACTGTTGACGATCTCCGCGATGCCCGATTTAAGGCTGTTGAACTTGGAGGGCAGCGACTTGATCGGTGACAGCGGCTTGGAAATGGTCGCCCGAATGCCGAACCTGGAAACGCTGAGGGTTCGCAGCCGCGGCGTCAGCGACATGGCGCTCGAAGCCTTGTCGGCTTCGTCGAGCCTACGTGTTCTGGCCGTGGAGGATTCTTACGCGGTCAGCGATTTCGGCTTGGAGTATCTGGCCTCGATGGAGAACTTGGAGGAGCTGTCGTTGGCACAGGCGTTCGGCGTGACCGATGAAGGCTTGGCCTATCTCGCGCCGCTGACCAAGCTGAAACGATTGGACCTGCGACGACTTTCACTGTCCGGCGACGGGTTGGCTCATCTGTCCGAAATGCGGGACTTGGAGCGTCTGGACTTGGGGGCGGTTCCGATCAGCGATGAATCGCTTGAGCATCTGCGAGCCTTACCGAGCCTGACGATTTTGAACGTGATGGAAACGCCGGTGACGGATCAGGGGGTCAAGACGCTCGGCGAATTGAAGCAACTTCGCACGTTGATCCTTCGCGGCACCCGAATCAGCGACAAAGGCCTCCGCTCGCTCGCTTCGATCGATCGACTCGGTCGCCTGGACCTCGCCGGAACCCCGATCACGGACGACTCGGTCCCCACGCTCGTCGCGATGAAAGATCTACTGGAACTGGACCTTCGCGATACCCAGATCACCTCGGCGGGCGTCGCAAAGTTGCAGTCGGCTCTGCCGAAGACTTCCGTCACCCATGTGACGAAATAGGCTCGACGATCGAACCGCCCGATCGCTCCGCATCCAAACGGAATCGATCCGGCGGCCTTCCACGACGATAGGCGCTTGTCGGATTCAAACTCCGACCCGCAGTGGGTGTGGTCGTCGCGACCGGGATCGAAAACAGAGTCGATCAAAGGGGGCAGGTCGTTCAAAGGTGTCGGGGTGTGCCGGGATAAAACCGGCTTGGAATAGAGAATGAAAGTTTCTTACGAAGAACGTTTAGCCGACTGCTTCGGCC
>CAYVRC010000205.1:0-9530 GCA_964453205.1 uncultured Pirellulaceae bacterium
TCGATCGAGAGCGATCAGCCGAGCCACTGTCTGGCGGTCTGCGCCCGTCGTCGCCCATCGAGTCATGGAGCGATATTTCTCGGGTCTGGGACCCACAAATCGACCGATCCGTTCCATTCAGTCCTGAAAATTTCCGCTTTAGCATAACGGGCGGCACCGTTTGCGATGGCTATTTGAAAACTAGTGTGTGTGGAACTTGGCTGGCATCTGGAACTTGGCCGGCACCTTTTGTGGCATGTGGAACGTGCCTGGCACCTTTTTGTGGAACGTGGCTGGCACCTTTTGGGCTTTTTTGGGCTTCGGCTGATGGCCGGCACTGTTTGGACTATGGCTGGCACCGTTTGGGCTCAGAACGTGCCTGGCACCTTTTTGTGGAACGTGGCTGGCACCGTTTGGGCTGGAGGTCTGGCGACATTCGCTACTGGATCTGCTGATGACCTCTTCGGCCTTGTCGATACTCAGTTCACTGAATTCGGGACCGAAGGGGTACTTGGAAACGTTGACCGCGGCCACTCCGATGGCGACTTCGTCGGGTAGCTCCATGCTTTGCCCGGTCAGCTCGTGCCAGTCGTCATTGTCCTGTGTTGCGAAAGCGCGAAGCGAGTTTCCTTCACGCTTCATCCGTAGCCAGAACGGTTTCTCTTCGTCGATTTCGTCCGGGTAGTCTTGCGGTATCCCGAAACGTCGGATGCGGCCGTCTTCGCGGACCTCCCAAATCACATAGGGTGATCGTGTGCCGCCGCGAACGAGGGCGGCACGTTCCAATCGGGCATAATTCTTCTCGTCCACCATCAAGATCAATCCGGCGCCGCTGAAACCGGTTCGCTCGGCCACCGTCTTGTCGCCCGGTTGGACCGGACCAGAGACTCGCACGGTCGCGACGAAATCTCCTTGGACCGGTTGCATCACCCGCGGGGCAGTCATGTTTTCACGTTCAGCGCTGAGGTCCTGATCTGGCCCAAGCGCTAAAACCAGCAGACGCCCCGGATCACCTTCGACCAACACCACTTTGCTGTGCCCGTCGGACACGTCGAGGCAATGGATGTGATCAGACCAAAGACAGCGTTCTTGATTCGTTTGCACATGACGATTCCGCTGATCGAATGCGTGGAGAAAGGTTCGCAGGACACCACGGACGGCGCCCAAAACAACTTCATCCTAGCGTCGGTCTTCGACATGCGGTAAACAGTTATCTTCGGCAAGAGGGGAAAGACGACTTGCCGACCGGAAGCCACGCCACTTCAAGGTCTGGTTCGCAACCTCGAACGTGCTTGCCATCGATCCTTCACTTCACCACCAAGTTGACGAGTCGTTTCGGAACGGCGATCTGCTTGACGATCGTTTTGCCCTCGGTCGCGGCTTGAACTTTTTCGTCGGCTAGGGCGGCGGCAAGCATTTGGTCAGAACTGGACTCGGGGGCGACCTGAATCTTGGCCTTCAATTTGCCGTTGATCTGAACCGGGATTTCGATCGACGATTCGCGGATCGCTTCGGCGTCCCATGACGGCCAGGTGGCGAAGGCGATCGATCGGTCTTCGCCGAGTCGCCGCCATAACTCCTCGGCGATGTGCGGGGCGTATGGTGACAACAAAATCAGGAATGATTTCATCGCTTCGATCGGCCGCTTCTTTTCACGCGTGAAGTGATTGGTGAATTCCATCATCCGCGCGATTGCGGTGTTGAAACTCATCGCCTCGGTGTCTTCGGTCACTTTGCGAATGGTCTGATGCAGCACACGACGTTGATCGTCGTTGCAAGGATCTTCCGATAGCGCCGGCGACAGGGCGTCGTCATCGGATTTGTCATCGACGATCATTCGCCAGACTCGATCCAAAAAACCGCGTACGCCACCGACGCCGGCCATGTTCCAAGGCTTGGTCGCTTCGAGCGGCCCCATGAACATCTCATACAACCGCAGCGAATCGGCTCCGTATTCTCGGACGACCGCATCGGGGTTGACCACGTTCCCGCGACTCTTGGACATCTTGTCGGCTTTGGCAATGACCGGAATGTCCGTGTCTTTGATGAACAGTTTGCCTTGTCGCTTTTCGGTCGCTTCGTCATCGATGTCGACGTCGGCGGCGGTGCGCACGACGAGGGTCGGGTCGTCTTCTTTCGCGCGAACGGCTTTCAAACCGAGTTGGGTCAGTTCGTCTTGATGCTTGGCAAGATCCTGTTCGGGCAATTGATACTGGGCCGCGCCGAGGATCATTCCTTGATTGACCAGTCGTCCGAAGGGTTCCGGGCAACTGACGTGGCCGCGATCGAACAAGACTTTGTGCCAAAACCTTGAATACAGCAGGTGCAGCACCGCGTGTTCGGCGCCGCCGACGTACAGGTCGACCGGCATCCAAGCCTTTTCTTTTTCGGGGTCGACCAAGCAGGTATCGTTCCCCGGATCGATGTAACGCAAGTAGTACCAACAGGAACCGGCCCACTGGGGCATCGTGTTGGTTTCGCGGCGATAACGCCGGCCATCGAGTTCGACGATCGACCAATCGTCACCGGCTTTGGCCAGCGGGGGTTCGGGCCGGCCGTGGGGCTTGAAGTCGGCCAATTCCGGCAGCGTGACCGGCAAGTCTTCCATCGGCACGGCACGTTTGTGGCCGGTCGGATTGCCGGCTTCGTCGATCTCGTGCAACACGGGAAACGGTTCGCCCCAAAATCTTTGGCGGCTGAACAACCAATCGCGGAGTTTATAGTTGACCGCCGCGGCCCCCAGGTTGGCTTTGTCCAGCGACTCCGTCACGGCCTGTTTGACTGCATCGGTTTCTTGGCCGTTGAAGTCTCCGCTGTTGATCGCCTTGCCGCGAGCGACGAAGCATTTTTGGCCGGCCAGGATCGCTTGGCGGTCGGGATCGTCGGCGTCAGGGTCGACCACCGGGATGATCGGCAGGTCGAACTGGTGGGCGAATTCGAAATCCCGTTCGTCGTGCGCCGGGACGGCCATGATCGCACCGGTACCATAGCCGGCCAACACATAGTCCGCGACCCAAACGGGGATGGGTTTTCCGTTGACCGGGTTGACGGCATGCGAACCCGTGAACACACCTGTTTTGACTTTATCGCCTTCGGTGCGTTGCCGATCGCTTTTGAAGGACGCCTTGTCGCGATAGGTTTTCACTTCGGCGGCCTGTTCCGGGCTGGTCAGGACATCGAGCATCGGATGTTCGGGCGCGACGACCATGTACGTGGCCCCGAAAAGGGTGTCGGGCCGCGTCGTGTACACCCGCAGTGCGTCGTCGGGATCGTCGGGGAATTCACCGGCGGCACGTCGTGATTTCCAGTCCGCGTATTCGGCTTGTTCGCCGACAAAGAAATCGACTTCGGCACCGGTGCTGCGCCCGATCCAGTCTTGTTGAAGCTTTTTGATGCCGACCGGCCAATCCAAGTCGTCCAGGCCGCTGAGCAGACGTTCGCTGTAGGACGTGATCCGCAGCATCCACTGACGCAGCGGAATTCGCTTGACCGGATAGCCGCCGCGTTCACTTTTGCCGTCGATGACTTCCTCGTTGGCCAGCACGGTTCCGAGTTCGCCGCACCAGTTGACCAACGCGTCGTCTTGATAGGCCAAGCGGTGCGAATCCTGATAGGCTTCGACGGCCGATTCGCCTGCCCGGAGAACCTCGGGCGGGATCGGCAACTCGCTGATCGGCCTGCCTTTTTGCCGATCGTCATCGAACCAAGTGTCGTACAGGACGCAAAAGATCCACTGCGTCCAGCGGAAATAGTCTTCGTCGGTCGTCGCGATCAGTCGGTCCCAGTCGTAACTGAATCCCAGCATTTTGAGTTGCCGGGTGAAATTGTCGATGTTCCGCTGCGTCTGGACCCGCGGGTGTTCGCCGGTGCTGATCGCGTGTTCTTCGGCGGGCAGGCCGAACGCGTCAAAGCCCATCGGGTGCAGCACGCTTTCCCCGCGAAGCCGGGCGAATCGTGACACGATGTCCGTCGCCGTGTAGCCTTCCGGGTGCCCGACGTGCAGCCCGTCGCCGCTGGGATAGGGGAACATGTCCAGCACGTAGCGTTTCTTGCCGGTCGGCAGCGGCGGCGTCGCGAACGGCTTTTCCGATTCCCAGAAAGCCTGCCAACGGGGTTCGATCTCGGCGGGATTGTATCGCGGCATGAAAACAAAGGGCGTAAAAGGTCGGACCGACGCGCAGACGTCGCAAAAAATAAAAATCGCGAGGCGAGATTCTACGGAACGAGTGTGTCAGGGGAGAAGGGGAAAGCCGATGAGGCTAGATTGACGAGATGACTTCTCCAACCCATGCCGATGCGGGCGACGCCTTCGGTCAACCGCCAGCCCGGCGCGACCGCGTCGAGCCGAGCGGGATTCTGCACATCGACATGGACGCTTTTTACGCGGCCATCGAGCAGCGTGATCGACCGGAGCTGCGCGGCCGGCCCGTCGTGGTCGGTGGCGGCGGCGGACGCGGCGTCGTTCAAGCGGCCAGCTACGAAGCACGTCGTTTCGGCATCCATAGCGCCATGCCGGGGCGACGGGCGATGGAGCTTTGCCCCGACGCGGTGTTCGTCTCGGGACGCATGAGTCATTACGCGGCGACGGGAAAGGCCGTCCGCGAAATCTTTCAACGTTACACGCCGCTGGTCCAACCGCTTTCCTTGGACGAAGCGTTCTTAGACGTTCGCGGCTGTTTGCGACTGCATGGCACCGCGAACAAGATCGGCTGGGCGATCAAGACGGCGATTGACGAGGAGTTGGGGCTGACCGCCAGCGTCGGCATCGCGCCGCTGAAGTTCGTCGCCAAGATCGCCAGCGACTTGCAAAAACCCGACGGCTTTGTGGAAGTCGATGCCGATCAGGTGCACGAGTTCCTGGACCCGCTGCCGGTTTCCAAGTTGTGGGGCGTCGGTAAGGTCGGCCTGAGAAAATTGCAACGACTGGGGATTCACAAGATTGCCGATTTGCGGCGGATGCGACTCGAGGATCTGACACTGTGTTTCGGAGGCTGGGGCGAACACCTGTTTCGCTTGGCCAACGGCATCGACCCTCGCGCCGTCGTTCCGGATCGCCGAGCGAAACAAATCAGTCACGAACGAACGTTTGCCGACGACATCCACGATTCGGAAACGCTTTGCGGCGTCGTCAGTTACTTGGCCGAGCAGGTGACCTGGCGACTTCGCCATCAACATCGGTTTGCCAAATCCGTGTCGCTGAAGTATCGCCGTGAAGACTTTGAAACCTTCACGCGTTCCAGAACCCTGCGATGCAGCACCCGGTCGACGCGTGAAGTGATGGACACGGCACTGGCGTTGCTGAAAGAGTTGCGCGCCGAGCAACCGCGGCCCGTTCGGTTGATCGGCGTGTCCGCCGGATCGCTATCGGACCGCCAACCGGCTGAGCAGCTTTCTCTGTTCGATGTTCAGGGAAACGAAACTGCCGAACGGGCGATCGACGAGGTCGCCGATCGGCTACGTGCCAAACTGGGTGAATCGAAAATCCACCGCGGCAGCAGTCACGTCTGGGCCGGCCGAAAAACGGATCGATCCGGATGAGTCAATTGCGTATCGACTCCCGCCGCACGAAGATCGGGTTGCTGACCACGACCGGCGGTAGTTGACCGAACGTTTCGCCCATGACGCGGCCGAGGACTTGGTTTTCACCGATCGCCGCGACGATGATGAATGAGTCATCGTCGATGGACACGGGCATCGTTTGGTCGAATTTGACGACGCCGTCGGCAAAGGCATCCGGGTGCGTCTGTCGTCGGCGTGAAAGTTCCGGCACGCGGCGACCGTTAACGAACACTTCGACCCGATCGATGTCCAACCAGTTGGCGCACTGGACCTTGACGGCCAACTCAGTCGTGTCGCCGGCAAGCGTCGCAGTGTCACCGACGCCGATCGCTTTTTCCCATTCTTTGCTGTTCAAGGAAAGTGTCATGAAGGGACCGGTCGACATGATGACCTTGCCGGCTTCGAGATGCCGCGTCATTTCGTCGATGTCGATCTCGGCCGGGTCGTCGGTCGAGGATTGGACCCAGTTTCGCAGCCAACCGCTGCCGTGATGGTTGTAGTGGGCATCGGTGTTGACGACGCCGGGAATGAACTGACCTTCACTGATCAGTCGCATCCACTGCAGCATGCGGTTGTCGACCAAGTCGGCGTCGGACAGCTCGTCCGGATCGTCAAAGATCGCCTGCGGCGGATGGACTTCGATCACGTCGGCGAACTGGAACATGGACGCGAATCCGCCGTCATCGGTGCCGTCTTTGTCTTTGTCCCGAGCCATCTGATTCAGATTCGGGTGATTGATCTGAACCACCTTGTCGGCTTCGTCGTCCCACATCGCCAAACGTTTGATTTGCGTGATCGGGTCTTGGTCGGTGCGCGGCCCGCCGCCGTTTTGTTGATGGGGTGCCCAGCGGAGCGGGAACGCGTTTTGGTGGTTGATCGGTAAGGGGCCACCGGTCAATTCCATTCCGCTGCACGTCGCCATCAAATCGCGTGCGCCCGACTCGTCCAAGTGGTCCTCGTACGTGTCGATCCGTTGGTGCTCGGTGCAAGGACCGAACTCGATGTTCTCGCACACCAGATTTTGGACCCGTCCGAGTTGCGACGACGTGTTGTCACCCGAGGGACTGCTGTGGCTGTGGAGTTCCGCGCTGATCCAGCCTGCGGTGTCGACGACCCGTTTCAAGGTCACGTTCAACGTCGCTTCTTCGCCCGGGCGAAGACGAACGCGTTGGACCTCCGCGTCGTATTCTGGTCCGTGGCTGAACACGACGTCATAGTCGCCCGGCGGCAGCGATCGGATCGTCTTGCCGCCGGTGGTGTAGACGCAGTCGCGTATGCTGCCGTCGGCGGTGTCAGGCCCGAAGTCGGGAGATTCGGTCCCGTCGACGCCGATGTAGGTCAATTTGGCAGGAATCGTTTGCCCCGATCCGTCGACCACCGTCGCGACGATCCGCGTCGCCGGCCCCAATTCGATCGAATGATTTCCCGGCCGTTGGCTGACGTCGATCGTCGCGGACGTGCTGCGGTGACCGATCGCCGATGCCACCAGGTTGTACTTGCCCGCGGGCAGATGAAGCACGCTGCGACCGACACCATCGGTGTAGATGCTTTGATCGGTCGCCACCTCGGGAAGCGTCGGCGAATCGTCGATCGGTGACACCGACAACTCGATCCTCGGCAATTCACCGATCGCTCCGGTGACTTCGACGGTTTGCGGAGCCGCGTTGAGCACCGAGCCCGCCAAGTCCGACAAAGAAGCCGCCGGATACAGTCGCATCGTCCACGTCCGTTCGCCTCGGCGGTCGGAATCCAGATCAAACGTCAACCGTCGGGCGCGTCGGTCGTCCCAGGTCGATGGTGATGACTGTTCTTTGACCGTTGTGATCCCGTAAGTCTGACGAAAGAACGCATCGGTGAAGTAGGCAACATGGTTTTGATCGACCGTCATTCGGTCGAATTGAAAGGTCCGGTCGGCGCGAACCGAACAGGCGGTGGCGATTTCCGCCAAATCGTCACCTCGGACCGTGACCTTCGCTTCGATGAAATCGTCACCGTCACGCAAGCGGTATTCGACGCGGGCGGTCGCCGAGGAACGCTGAGATCCCGACGACGTGATGCTCAGGCGGACTTCGCCGTCTGACACCTCGGTTTCCAACAGCGCGTCGTCCGCGAATTCGAACTGCTGGGCGGTCGGATAAACGGCGCTCAGTTGGTCCGACATGTCGCCCGTGCGGGTCAAGTCGATCAGGCATCCTCCGACGCCGCGAGTCGTCATGTTGGCGTCGCGACCGACGATCGGGTTGGCGACGACGGCGATCAGGCGGTCGTTCGACAGCACGTAATCGCCGTCGATCCAGTCGACCTCTTTTCCGCCGATCTCGACACGGCGTTCGGCGGTGATCTGATACAGATCGGCGGCCGACGCGAAAGCCGGCACGACCGCCGCCAAGACCCAACCCAACCCGAAACGAAAATTCGCAAACAACATGAACGCAAGCTCCCCAAGATTTCTCGGCCGCGGTTCGACGAGATGTCGAACCGGTCGCCCAGAATACTAAAGGACTGCGAACACGGACGGGGCACCGCTTCACGAGGAATTGTTGATTACTTAGCGAATCAGGCTCATGTAAAAGCTGAACATCCGTTCGTCGTCGGTCGCGGCCGATGCGACCGGAAAGGCGAAGTCGAACGCCAGCGGCGCCGGGCCGAGCATCGGGATCGCGACACGCAGACCGACTCCGGGAGCGACACGGAAATTGTCCTTGTTGATCTCCACGTCCTGTTCGACGGTCCCGAAGTCGACGAACGCGACCCCGCGGAAAGCGTCGTCGGCCGTGATCGGGAACATGTACTCCACGGCGTTGAGCCACTGGAATCGTCCGCCGACTTCGACGCCGCCGACCGTCGGACTGGCTCCGCGGAAATCGAAGCCACGCAGCGTGGCGTATCCGCCGGCAAAGAAATTCTCGAAAACCGGGGTTTCGTCGCCGCTGAAACCGATCTGCGTCGAATAAGACAAGGTTTGTCGCCCCGAGCCGTCGGCCCGCTGAGCCAGCAACCAGTACTGACGAAACTCGGTTTCGAAACGGGCGTAGTCGTAGTCGCCGAAGACCTCTTCGAAACTGAACTGAAAGTAGTGACCTTCACCGGCTTGCAAAGGACTGTCACGCGTGTCGTGCGTCAAGGCGATTTGACCGCTGTACAGAGCGTTGTCGCCGAGCGCCGAGTCCACTTGGGGAATGCCCAGCACACGCGGATTCGTGATCTCCACATTCTGCCCGCTGATCCCCAAACTGACCGACAAGTCAGGCGTGACGCGGTAACCGAAACTCAGTCGACCGCCCAAACGCTGTTCGTCCCAATCGTTGAAGCGACGATCGAACAGGAATCCGCTGACCGACATGCTGATGGGAAGATAACCGAACAGGTTCGGATCCGAAAATTGGGCCGTGTAGCGTTGGAACAAGTTTCCGGGAACCGCTTCGACACGCAACGTCTGACCGGCACCCCGGAAGGCGGTGCCCCCGATTAAATCTTGAAACGAAGTCGGCCAACGGGTGATGTCAAAGTTGCGTTCGTCGATCGTGACTTGTCCGGTGACGCCGGCGTCGCTGTTGACCGCACCACCGAACATGATCCGTCCGGTTCGTGCCGGGTAACCGTTGATGATCAAGTCCGCGTCGCGGATCGGCGGCATGATCGGCTGCGGCGGCGGAGCGTTCAAGATGTCCCCGCCGGTGGGATCGCCGAACGGCGAACCGAACGGGGAAGCCGTGTTGCCCGGAAGCGGCGTCGGCACGGCACCAGGCGTGGTCGGATACTGACGCGCGACGTAGGGCTGCGTCGCGGCGGTCGGCGCCACGTGCGAAGCCGTTGCGACGCGGGGGTTTTGATCCTGTTGCTCGGCGGGCGTCGGATTCGCATCGTCCGGCGCACCACCGGCATGAACGACTGCACCGGCATGAGCGACTGAACCGGCATGAGCGACTGAACCGGCATGAGCGGCCGAACCGGCTTGGGTGGACGAACCGGCCGATGCACCGGAGCCGACG
>CAYVRC010000206.1:0-9482 GCA_964453205.1 uncultured Pirellulaceae bacterium
CGGGTGGTGGAATTGGCAGACACAGGGGATTTAAAATCCCCCGGCCGGTTACGGCCTTGCGGGTTCGAGTCCCGCCTCGGGTATGGGTTTTTGGGGGGTTTCGACGCGAAATCCTACTTTTTGTCGGACTGATTTACTCCATGCGGTTTGTCAGTGCTTCGGGAGTTCGCCCGAGTTGGCCGATGGTTCAGGATTTGAGGAACTGACAAAATCACTGACGTCTCAAGAGCGGCGATCGGCGGTTGATCGCTTCGGGTTCGCTGTCTGGGATCCGGCTTGCTGACGATGTCCAGCGGGTTGAAAGGCAGCCGGTGAGTCCGCGTGAGCCAGCGGGAGAACTGCTTGGCGGCTTGAAGGTAGTGGCCTATTTGGTGAATCGTTTCAGCCGTGGGTCGATCAACCCGGTGGCTCGCTTGATCACGGCTGCCGCCGGCCGGTAGGGTCGGTGTACTCGGGTTGCCATCTCCCTTTGTCGGTTCGTCGGTAGCGCGTCCCCATCAGCCGAGTCTCCGCAGGTCATCGGCAACGATGCGGACCTGGGTGTTGACCGGATAGTGCAACTCGATTTCGTCGCCGTGCTGTGGGAACTCGATCATCAGGCGGGAGCGGGGGACCGGCCTGGCATGATTTTCTAGCGTCGTGACAAGTCTGGTCACATCTGTGACAAGATTTCCGCTTTTTTGGCGTCGAATTCGGCTTGCTCGATTAATCCTCCGTCGAGCATCGCCTTGAGTTGCTGAAGCTTGGCCATCGGGTCTGCGGTGGCCGGGGCCGGTGTTCCGATTGCTGCGTTGACCGTCACGCCGCCGGCAGCGTTGCGGTCTTCTTCCATCTTGCGGGTTCGCCGGAACTCTCGCATTTCTTCCTCGCGTTGTTGCCCGACGCGATAAACGCAACGGGCTTGCTTTTTCGGTAAATGGTCGATGACCTCGGTATGGCCGTTGTTGCCGCGGACCGAGATCCCGGCGCCGACGATGCCTTCTTTGATGTGGATGTCATGGACGTCCATCCATTGCACGTCGATCATATTCATCCGCCCAAACGCTTTCGACCGAAAGATGATCACGCGGCGATTCGTCAGCACGATGGCGTCTGGTGACATCACGCCGGGCAAGTGCTGGACCGCAGCGTATTCTGGCGATTCGTCGTCAGTGCAGACCTGATCGATGCGGCCTAGAAGCTTCGCGATCACCTTGGGAGGTTGCCCGTCGGTGACAAATTTGGACAGTCGCGAATCCTGTACCGCTTCGATGGGAAGGTTGTCAACCAAGGCGTCCGCGTTGCGATGGGCGGGTACCGGCTGGGGTGGCGGCTCGGCAGGAACCAGTGTTCCTTGAACAGGCTTGAGAGGGGGCGGCTGAGTCGTGGCCGTGGCCGCCGGACGAGCCAGCGGTCTTGCGGGGGGCTTGGTTGTCTGGTCGACCAATTTGATTGTGTGCGAACATCCGGGGCACTTCGCGGTCTTACCGACTTTATCGACGGGAAACTTGATCACTTTTTGGCAGTGGCCGCATTTCATCTTTGCAGAATCACTCATTCCCTCGATGCCTTTCGTTTCGTGTTGGAGCGTTTGTTTGCGTTGCCGGCCGCTTTCTTGGTGGCCTGTTTCCTGAGTTTCGTGCGTTCAAGGGCGTTAACGTGTCATTGTAGTGTTGATCCGGGCGGGTTTCGCTTTGGCCTCCTTGTATCGGTCGACGGTTTCGAGTTCGGACGCGGCCGCTTACTAGCGTGTTGATTTTCGACGGCGTCACGCCACCTTAATCGTTCCGCTTTGGGAGGGATGAGGATGGCACTTGGGAAGCGAAAGCGGGAACAACAGGACACGTTCTGGGTGATCGAAGACAGTCGATCGCTGGCTCGGTTTCTCGGTGACATCCCCGAACCGCATCGATCGAGCAAGCCGAAATGAATCAACCCAATCTGTCGTCGTTCATCTGGTCCGTCGCTGATCTTCTGCGTGGCGACTACAAGCAATCCGAATACGGCAAGGTCATCCTGCCGCTGACCGTGCTGCGGCGTTTGGACTGCGTCCTGGAGCCGACCAAGGCGGCGGTGCTGGCGGAAAAGTAGAAACGTGAAGCGGCGGGCCTGAACCCGGAGCCGTTCCTGCTAAAAAAGTCCAAGTGCCTGTTCTACAACACGTCGCCGCTGGACATGAAGCGACTGATGGGCGATCAGGACAACATCGCTGAGAACATGTACGCCTACGTCCAAGCGTTTTCGCCCGCCGTCCGCGACATCTTCGAATGCTTCGACTTCCACACCCAGGTCGACCGACTGGCTAAAGCCAACCTGCTGTACTTGGTCACCGAGAAGTTCGCCCAGATCGACCTCCACCCGGACATCGTCGGCAATGAACAAATGGGATCGGTTTTTGAAGAACTGATTCGCAAATTCGCCGAGCTGTCCAACGGTCACCGCTGATCCGTGCCATCCAGGGAGCCCGTTCGGCAGTGTTGGACGACCTCCCCAAAGCGTTTTCGCTGCCCGCCGGTGAACTACAGGGCAGGGAGCTGCCGCTGTTGCCCGACCGCGTCGTCCGCGAAGTGATCGCCAACGCGGTGATGCACCGCGACTACCGAGTGCATGGTTCGATCCAGATTATTCGGTATGCCAATCGCCTGAAGATTCGGAACCCGGGCTATTCGATCAAAGCCGAGGAAAGGCTGGGCGAACCTGGGTCAGAGATCCGAAATCCGAAGATCGCCGCCGTGCTGCACGACGTGAAGTTTGCCGAGAGTAAGGGCAGCGGCATCCACGTGATGCGAGAATTGATGGACGAAAAGGGCCTGATCGCTCCGACGCTGGAGTCCGATCGGACGGGCAACGGTTTTTTGGCGATCCTGTTGTTCCACCATTTCTTGGGCGAGGAGGATGTTCTGTGGTTGCAGTCATTCGACGAATTCGCGATGGACGAACCCGAAATGCGGGCGATGATTACTGCTCGGGAGATGAGGGCGATCAACAACGCGGTGTTTCGTGGCCTGAACCGAGACTGTGACACGCTGACCGCCAGCAAACACTTGCGAAGGCTGGTCGATTTCGGGCTCCTGACGAAGAAGGGCAGCGGACCGGGCACGTACTACGAACCGACCCGTAAGGCACTGGCGAACTGGCCTCCTGAAATGGCGCGACCTGTCGGTGCGGCAGATCGCCGATTATCTGGGGCGGACCCCCAAGCATGTCAGCCGCGAGTATCTAGCTCCGCTGATCCAAGCGGATATCGTTCGATCCACCAAACCCGACAAGCCGACTGATCCCAATCAGACCTATCGTGCGACTATTCGCCAAACTGATCAATCGCCATGAATCTGCACACCAAGATTCACTTCGAAGACGAAATCTGCCGGCACCTGGCCGCCAACGGCTGGCTGTACGCAGAAGGCGATGCCGGACGATACGACCGCGAACTCGCACTGTTCCCTGATGACGTGCTGGCCTGGGTCCAGGAAACGCAGCCAGACGCCTGGGAGGCCCTGACCAGAACCACGGCGGTTCGGCCGGCCAGACGCTGTTGGACCGCTTGCGGGATCTTTTAGCCGGACGCTTTTATCCGTGGCAACGAGTCGATCTTGTCGAATCCGGGTTGCAAGTTCTCGCTTGCCAACGCAACGTTTCGTCGCTTGCGTTGTCCGAGCGATTCATCAGCAGGAAGTCGGCGGAGGCGTACCACTGTGCGTGAGCCGTGGCAGTCGAGGTAGCGAACCAGGAAAGGCACTCGAATGCCGCGCTCGTGGACATCGCCTTTTTGACCTCGAAGCGGTCCGTTGTCGCTCAAGAAGAACACGATCGTGTCGTCTCGCAACCCTTGCTGATTCAGCTCGCCGAGTCAACGACCGATCCCGTCGTCGGAACTCCCAACACCGCGTTGTGCGGATCGTAGGCGACGTTGTTCAGGTAACCGAGACCATGCTGATATCGACCGCTCATCAGCCCGGCACGCATCGGGCTACAATACGGATGCGATGAATAGCCACTGGTGAACCTCGCGCCCTGGTAGGCCGACGAATCGATGTTCGGGGTCGGAATGTCCGCACAACCCTGGACGCCGACATCGCCGTAGCCTAGATCATCGGCAAGAATCAACACGATGTTGGGTCGGTCGGCGGCGGGCGACAAAGCTGTCGAACACACGACAAACGCGACGGCGAGAACAAACGAACGCATGAGAAGACTCTCCGGCGAAACCACTCGATTTTGAAAGCCGATAGCTCAACGTGATCGCCAACGAGTTGCCGCCGCGGAGCCTTGGTTCCCCGCCGCCTTGGGCATTTTCGCGCTACTGGGCCGGCGGGCTGTTGGTGCTGCTGATCGGCTCTTGGCGACTTTGGTGGCCCGCGGGGTCGCCCGATTTTCCGCTGGTCGGCTGGGTCACGCTGCCGCCGCGTGTGGCCGTGGGGATCTCCGTCGTATCGTTGTCGGTTTTGGTCGCCGCGTTGATTCGGATCGTCGTCCGTCCGTTCGACAAGCGATCGAACCGCGCGGTGTGGTGGGCAGTCGCCGCGGCACTGTTCGTGCTGTTTTTGGTCGATCAACATCGCCTGCAACCTTGGGCCTATCAGTCCGCCATCTACGCTTGCGTGTTTGCCACGATGACGGCGCCGCAAGCGAAACGTTGGCTGACGCCTCTGGCGGCCGGCGTGTACGTGTACAGTGCGGCGGGCAAATTCGATTTTCAGTTCGCCCACACGGTCGGCGTCGATTTTTTGGCGGCGCTGTTGTCGCCGATCGGCGGCATTCCTGAGTCTTGGGACGATTCGACCGTGTCGAAGCTTGCCTTGTTGATGCCGACCGGGGAGCTGTTGATCGGTTCGGGTTTGTTGTTGGCTCCGGTGCGACGCGTGGCGGGGCTAGCCGCGATCGCGATGCACGTGACCTTGATCGCGATCTTGGGGCCGTGGTCGCTGGATCACAGTTTGGGCGTGTTGCTTTGGAACGGCGTGCTGATCGGTCAAGCTTGGTTCTTGTTCGTGGATCGAAGGACGACGCCGATGCCGATGCCGCACGACGATCATTCAATCGTACCGGCATATGTCGCGAAGGCTCTGGTCATCGTGGCGCTCGTGATGCCCTTGCTGGAACGTCGCGGTTACTGGGACCACTGGTTGTCTTGGTCGCTTTACTCGCCGCACACCAGCCGGGTCGACGTCGAATTTCATCGTACGACGCTGGATCAGATTCCGCCTTCGATCGGATCGCACATGGCCGAAGATCAAGACGGAGACGGCTGGCGGAGATTCGAGACCGGCGCGTGGTCACTCCAGGCTCGCGGCGTGCCGATCTATCCGCAGTCGCGTTATCAATTGGCATTGATCGAACGTCTGTGTCGCCGCTACGGGATCGACCAAGGCGTGCGAGTCGTTGTCAAAGGCACGTCGGATCGTTGGACGGGCCGTCGCGAGGCGGTGCGGTTGCTGGGTCTGGACGAAATTCGTCGTCAGACGACCGTCGGACGGATTTCCGATCCGCCTTGGTGACGAATCTCGGACGGATCGGAAATCCGTCCTAACGTACGAGGCTTGTTTTCAACGCCCGTTCGAAAACGGGTCACTCGACTGGACATCGGGCGCATCGAACGGGTTGCCACCGGACGGGTTGCCACCGAACGGATCCCGCGCGGGCTCGGGTAAAGCCGTGTTTCGCGGTCGGGGCGGTGTCGTGGAGGCGACGGGATGCGGAGTCACGGCGGGTCGGTCCTTGGCGGAGAGCTCCTGAGTGGATGTGCCCCGAAGGCCTTGCATCAATTGTTCGATCTGGTGATGAACTTCGTCGGGGGCGCTAACCACCAATGCCGGTCGGCCTTCGTTGCCGGAGTGGACGACCGGGAACATCGTGCTGGTTCCGCCGAGTGCTTCCCAGGTTGCGGGATGGACGGTGGTTTGGATCAGCATCATCAGGTGAGAAAAATCGCCTCCGGACATCCCCGTGCCTTCGGTGAAATACATGCGGAGCCGATCCGGCTGGGCGTCGATTGTCGTCAGCACCAAGGATTCGTTGCGAATGGCATACGTGAGGTCTTGCCCTTTGAGTAACGTTCGCAGCGCCGCGCGAAGCGAGATGTCTTTGACGTTGGCTGTGAGCGTCGTGTCCGCTGAAAGTCCCAATTCGTCCAAAGCGGGTGCGTCAAGGGTAACAGGAATGTCGGCGGTTTCGGCGATCACCCAGGCGACCTGATCCAACTCAACTTCGCGAAAATCGAAACTGACCTTGGAATCGAGCGCGGCCTCGAAGCGTTCCGCCAGCGTTTCCGAGATGTCCAACCAACGGTCCGTTGCGATGCCACGCCGGGTCAGTTCGGCCATGTCGGCGGTGATCACCAAGCCGTCGTCTCGGATCGTTGCTTGCAATCCCAAGGGACGCAACAAGACTCGCAAGCTGGTGCGGATGACTTGCGGGCCTTGTTTGGTTTGGAGAGCGAAGGCGGCGGGATCGATTCCCGCCAAGGCCAAACCACGATCGTCCAAAATCACCGGGGCGTTGATCGCGTCGCTTAACACGTCCGGTAGCTGGGCCAACGACATGGCGTCGGGCCAAGTGACGGATTCATCAACCGAGTCACGAACGGTTTCGGCGATCGAAGAATCCTCGGAGGCTTGATCGATGACGCCGCCACGAGGCGTGAAGACGGAAGGGCGCATGCCATCGTTGATGCCTGACAATCCACCGCCCATGCCGCCGTAGCCGCCGAACATCATCCCCATGCCTCCGCCCATCCCCATGCCTCCGCCCGTCCCCGTGCCTCCGCCCGTGGTGCCCTTGTTTGCCGAGTTTTGATCGGGCCTTGTCGGGTCGGCTTGGTCGGCTCCGGCGGGCGTCTTCGCTTGGCCCACCGTCACCGCCGCGGACGTCGCCTCGGGAACGGTCGACAACCGCACGACTTGTTGTGCTCCGGCCGTGTCGTCACCGCTGGTGAGAGTTGCCAGGGTCAGTAAACCGACGCCCAACGCGGCGGTCACGCAGGTCGTGGTCGTGGAGTTGAAGGTCATCAGACGAGGTCCTTGTTGGAGTCGACGGTGGAGAGAAGTCAGGTCGGCCGAATCGGGCTGGGCGGTTTTCGGGTCGAAGCGTTCCAGGCACCGATCCGTCACGACGGCTGCATCGGCCGGCGATGCTTTGCACGCAAAAGCCGAAGCGATCGCGACGACGGGGACGACGCCGCGACTTCGCAATCGTTTGGCCAGCAATTTCTTGCCGCGTTGGAGGTAGCCGCGGACGGCACCAGTAGTCGTTTGCATCCTCCGGGCGACGCCGGCGAACGTTTCGTCTTCCAACAAATGCAACACGATCGCACTGCGATAACGTTCCGGCAGATCCGCCAATTCTTCGTCCAGCAGGATCGCTTCGTGCCGCGCGGTCAATCGCTGCAACGGATCATCGGGCTTGTCGGGCACGTCGATCATCGGTTCGCTTTCGTGGGAACGGGCGGCCAAGGTCGCCACGCTGGCCCGCTGCGCGACGCGGTGCAGCCAACCGGCCAAACGATCGGGGTCACGAATGCTGCCCGCCGTCTTGGCCAAGTACAAGAACGTCGTTTGCATCGCATCGTCCGCATCGGCGTGCGAGCGACAGCGCCGCCGACAGACGCCAAGCACCATCACCGCATAACGGCGGACCAAGGCATCCAAAGCTTCGCGGCAACGATCGGTCACCCAAGCGTCCAACAAGTCACGATCGCTCAGTCGCGCGTCGGACGGTGAAACCGCCGCGTCAACGGCGGGCGTCGTCGTTTCGGTGGAGACGTCGTGGGGCATGAAAGCAGCTTTCGGCGGTGATCGGCGTCCATCAGCAGGTGGCTGTTTCCAGTTTGTGCCGCGAATCGCGAGGGTGGCGCGCGAAAACTCGAAAGTTTTTCACAGAACGAGACTCGGCTACCTGCCGGGCAAGACGGCCGGGGGAGACGTGCATTCTGTCCGCCGCCTTTCACACCTCGGCGCGAATTTTTGGATTGAACCGGCCGTTGAGGGGTAGCGCACGGTTTCGCGGGACCGGGCGCCGGCGCGTTGCGGTGGATGAGGCGATGCAGGAACCGGACGCTGGAGTCCGGTGCCGCGCGGAACGCGACGTTTGCGTTTATGATGAAGTGGCGTTGCACCCGATCCCCTCATTTTGTCCGGCGAAACTGATGTCTCGTTTGTTTCTTTGCTTGGCGTTGGTTGTCGCGACGCTTTCTTTTGCCCGGGTCTCGGCACAGTCTCGGCCGGCAAGCTCGGCCGGCGAGATCACGATCAACGAGAACACGTATCAAGGCCGCAAACATTACGTCGTCACAACCGCGGCGGCGACTTACTGGGTCGACCACAACAGCGGCGGGTTGTCGCGAATGATCGACCGCGACGGCAACGATTGGATCGGGTTCAAGATGCGACCTTGGGGCGACTACCCGGCGGCCGCCGCGGGTGCGTTTCGCGGCTTGCCCAATGCCGTCTTTCAAGGCGACGACGGCGGATTCGGGCATCCCGGCTGGGACAAAGGATCGACGAAACGCGTCGACCGGAAAACCTTGGTGACCGACAGCGAAAGCGGGAAGTGGCAACTCCGTTGGGGCTTCACCGACGACGACGCGACGGTCACGATCACCAAGGCGGACCCGACACGCAAGTATTGGTTCTTGTACGAAGGGACGATCGCGGGTCGATTCCAGCCCCACGCACAATATTTCGCGACCGATACACTGGCTCCCGTCACGGAACCGAAAGATTACATCGGCGGTGATCGCTTTCATCAGGCCTGGAAGTGGGCTTATTTTGGCGACACCTCGGTCGCTCGGGTGTTGTCGATCGTGCACGAACAAGACGACGACTTGATCGACACGTTTGCGCATCTGGGTAACGATCGTGAACAAGGCTTGTCGTCGACCGATGGCATGGTCGTGTTCGGCCTGGGTCGCGGCGCCAAGGGCGTCGAACCGTTATTGACCGGCGAGAATTCGTTTCGGCTGCGGTTCATCGAACAGGCCGGCGACACGCCAGCGGCCTACGCGAACTTGCAGAGTCGACTTCCGTAGCGGCATCGAAACTTTGTCGGCGTCCGCTAGGATGTTCGCGGCCTTGGTTTTTCGCACACGCCGCTCAGGAAATTTTCACCATGCCGCTGCACCCTCAAGCCCAAGCGTTCCTTGATTCCCTTGCCCGGCAGCAGCCACCGAGCTGGGAAGAACTCGGGCCGACCAAAGCCCGCGAGGCGTTCTCGGCGTTGGACGAGTTCCTCGGCACCGGCCCCGAATTGCCGTTCGTGGAAGACCGAGTGATCGACGAGGTTCCGGTGCGGATCTACAAGCCGCGTGAGGAGTCCGACTTGCCGGTCGTGATGTTCTTTCACGGTGGCGGCTGGGTCTTGGGCGACGTCGGGACGCACGACGCGATGTGCCGGCGGATCGCGGCGGGATCCGACGCAGCGGTCGTTTCGGTGGACTACGGCTTGGCCCCCGAGAACGCGTTCCCCGGCCCACTGGCACAGTGTTACCGGGCCACGAAATCGGTCAG
>CAYVRC010000207.1:0-9477 GCA_964453205.1 uncultured Pirellulaceae bacterium
GCTGTCGATCCGAAACTGCTCGGGATCGATGCCGCCCTCTTGGTTGATCTGGGTATTGCGATGAAAGCCTGTTGCGATCTGCTGCTGTAGCGTCGCATCGGGCAACAAATCGCCGGCCAGTTGTTCGATCGTGAACTGATCGAACGGCATGTCCTGGTTGAGGGCGTCGATCACCCAGTCGCGATACTTCCAAATCTGCCGCGGCGCGTCGATCGAGTAGCCGTTGCTGTCGGCGTATCGTGCCTGATCCAACCACCACCGCCCCCAACGTTCGCCGTGATGCGGGCTGGCGAGCAACCGTTCGATCAATTCGCGGTAGGCCGTATCGGGATCACGTTGAAAATCGTCGACAAAGGCGTCGACTTCGCCGACCGTGGGTGGCAAGCCGATCAGATCCAGCGAGGCACGCCGAATCAGCGTTTCGGGATCGGCCGGCGGCGACGGTTCCAAGCCGTGGGCGGTCAATTCCGATCGGATGAAGTGGTCGATCGGATGCTCGGAGACTTTCGCGGGAGTCTCGCTGCGGCGCGGCGGGATGAATGCCCAGTGGGGTTCGTATCCCGCGCCCTGTGCGATCCAGCGACCCAAGACCTCTTTTTCTTGATCGCTCAATGACTTGTGCGAATCGGCAGGCGGCATTTTCATGTCCGCATCTTCGGAAAGGATCCGCTCGACCAGCAGGCTCGCCTCCGGGTCCTGCGGCACGATCGCTCCGGCGGCGATCGCATCCTCCCGAACATCCAAACGCAGATCGGCCATGCGATGTTGCGGGTCATTCCCGTGGCAGTAATAGCACTTTTCCGCCAAGATCGGCCGCACGTCGCGGCTGAAACGCAATTCCGCGCCTGCGGACACATCCGCGCCGGCGGCCGCGGCACCGAAGACGATCCCAAAGCCGCCAAGCAACAAACCAATTCGGATGAACAACGGAAGGATCCCAAGGACAACGGTGAGTGAGCCGGGGCTCAATGACGTATCCGCACCGACCTGCGGAAGAAAACAGAAACTTCGGACGACAGCATTGATCAGACGCCCGCCAGCGGACCGGTGCTATCGGCAAATTGATCGATCGACAGATTCAGACCACACAGCATACTGACGAACAGGTTGGACATCGGTGTCTCGGCGTCGAATCGCAAATACCGGTTGTGTTGGAATCCGAGCCCCCTTCCTCCGGCAAGCAGCAAGGGATAGTTGCTGTTGACGTGGGTTTGGCTGTTGCTGCTGCCGTAAAGGATCATCGATCGATCCAGCAGGTTGCTGCCGGAATCGCCTTCGGTGGTTTCCTTCAGGCGGGTCAGAAAGCGGGCAAGGTTCTGGGTCAAGAACTGATCGAACCTGCCGAGTTTTTCGGCGCCGCCTTGTTTTTTGGCGTCGTGTGCCAGACTGTGCCAATTCGGATCCAAGCCGATCGCGGCCGGGAAGGCTCTCGCCAGCGTCGGTCCGTAACTGCCGATTTGATAGGTGATCAAACGCGTCAAGTCGGTTTGAAATGCCAGGAACATCAAATCGTACATTGCCCCGATGTAATCTTTGGCGCTGTCCGGGCTGGCGTCCAATGCGATCGACTCGCCGTCCACATCGGGCAGCGGCACGTCCAACCAGGCACGCGAGCGTTCGATCCGCTGTTCGACTGCACGCACCGAGGTTTCGTACTCGTCTAGTTTCCGCATGTCGGCGACGCCCAGACGCCCGCGTAGCGAAAGCGATTGTTCCAACACCAGGTCCAAGATGCTGGGCGATGTTTCCAAACGTTGCTTGTCTGATCGACTGGCTTCGTCCCGACCGAACATGCGTTGAAAGATGCGACGGGGATCGGCGAGAGCAGGAATCGGCTGTCCCTTGGGGGAGTAGGAAAGTGTGGTCGATCGCGTCCGTGGTCCGATCCCGCCGTCGGTCGAAAGGCTCAAGGATGCGATGCGGGTGTGATGTCCGAGTTGCTGTGCGGCGAACTGATCGACCGAGACCGTGTTGCGGTACGTGACCGCTTCCAAGTTGTTTCCGGTCAAGAACGTATCGCCCGTGTCGTGACCGTTCATCCGTCGACAGTGGGGATGCGACAAGCCGCCGAAAATCGTCACGTCGTCCATCAGCGGCTGCAGAGGCGACAAAACATTGGTCAATCGATATTCGCGTCCCTCGCCACTCGGGAACCAACCCCATTGCCGTTCCGGTGCGTCGTCTTTGGGAACGGCGATGCCGTAAGGAAACATGATGCAGCACATCCGTCGCGGGGTCGGATCGGCATCGGATCCGGTGGAATCGACCGGACCGGCTTGACACATTCCCTGTAACCATGGTAAGGCCAAGGAAACGCCGGTTCCGAGCAAAGCGGTTCGTCGATCGAGGTGCCAAGATTTCTTCATCGGTCGTGCCTGTCTGCTGGATCTCTGTGAGGTCGGTGACCCGTGTCCGAGGGGGCTTCGTGCCAAACTTCCGAGCATGCATTGTAACAAGATCACCGGGCCGCTACCGTCTCCGGCCGGTCGCAACGGCTTCGCTGGGATCGCCGTCTTGGTGATTTCCTCCCGGTCTCCAGTTGAAGGACACGGCTACTTCGCGGCGAACAAGTCGCTCCGGACCAAGGCGACGACCAGTGATCGCAGCCGTAAATCGTTCTCGATGAAGTCAGCGGTCAAACGCTGCAAGGCTTTGCGATCGCCCCAATCGAGCGATCTTCCCAACGCGTAACCGGTAAGACGCTTGACGGTAGAGCGCGCAAAGTCGTCGCGATGCTCGCGAACCAAGTGCTCCGCCAGCTGATCCGCGGTTTCGATGGCGGTGCCGTCGGGCAGAATCGTCTGAGCATCGACCGGCGGGGCGGGCGGGGCCGACACTTTCGATTTCGCGTTGTTCGGTGGTCGGATTCGGACGGGCGATGTTTCCCGCCACAAACCGACCGCGTCGTAATGCTCCAGAGGAATACCCCACGGATCGATCCCCTCGTGACAACTGCGGCACGAATCACGGTTTCGATGACGTTCCAGTTGTTGCTTCAGCGTCAGCCCCGCCGAGTCCGGTGAGTCGACATCCAAATCGGGAACGACCGGCGGCGGAGAAGCGGGCGGCGAATCGAGCAGTCGGTCCAAGATCCACACGGCGCGGCGGATCGGATGGGGGCGCTGACCGTCCGATCGACTCAACAAAAACGCGCCGTGCTTGAGCACACCGCCACGGTTCGCACCCGCACCCAAAGTCACCCGTTCGAATCGGCTGCTGTCGGGCAAAGTTGACAATCCGTAGTGCATTGCCAGCTGGCGATTGACGACGGTCCAATCCGATCGCAGCAACTGTGTGCAACTGAGGTCGTGAACCAGAATTTCCCGCATAACGCCTCGGGTTTCCTCACGCATCGCGTCCTTCAATCCGTCGTCAAAGTCGGGATAGAAGTCCGGATTGACCGCGGTCCGTTGCAACCCCGCCAGATCAAACCACTGATCGGTGAAATGTTCAACGAAGGCGTTGCCGCGAGGATCGTCCAGCAGGCGTTGAACTTCTTGTTGCAAAACGTCCGGATCATGCAATCGATCGGCTGATGCGAGTTCGCGTAGACGATCATCAGGCATGGTGCTCCAAAGAAAGTACGACAGACGCGTCGCTAACTCAAAGTCGTTCAGTTTATCGTTGCCGTCCGCATCGGAATGTTGCCCGGGCCGCTGTTCGACGATGTACAGAAAGTGGGGCGAGACGAGGACGGCGGCCAAGGTCTCCCGGACGGCTTCGACGAACGACGCCGTCGCGGGACGGATTTTCGAAAACAAGTCCAGCATCTCGTCGATCTCTGCCTGACCGACCGGTCGGCGATAGGCCAGCGGCATGAAACGCTGCAAAATTTCTTTGACTTTCTGTGGATCTGTCTTGGCCTTTTTGGACGTCGTCATCAAACGCACATGGCTCTGCGGCGGCCACTGGACGAAGTAGGGCGCTTCGAACTCGACAGATTCCACCACGATGTCATGCCGAGGCTTGCCGTGGGCCGGATGGCGTCCGGCCGGACCGAGCATGTTGCGATTCTTCTTGCGATCTTTTACGAACGCGGGCGGATCGGAATACGTGCGATCGTCGTAACGCAATTCCCGACCGTCGGCGTCCATGAAATCCAGCATCGCGATCATCCCGTGAAAGTTCACGTTGGCTCCGAATTCGCGTTCGCCGGGCTGCGGGAAGTCTTCGATCCTGCCGCGAAATTCGAACGTTTGCATCGCGTGAAGCGGCGCGGTCACGTCCGCCGTTCCGACCGTTTTTCGCGGCACGTGAATGATCCCCGGCACGTTGCCCAAGGACACCTGTAATCGCGGCACCGCGTCGCCTTCGGGGATCAAGGCTCCGGCGCGGACGAGCAAGCGAAAGGGACCGCTGCGGGGAAACTCGGGGATGTCCAAGATGAATTCCGGATTGACGGGAACGTTGCCGCCTTCCGCTTTGCGTGGCAACTTGCCCACGGCGGTTTGGGACTTACGGTAGCGAACTTGGAGTGGCCTTTCGCCGTCGACGATCGCTTCTCCCAAAGCCCTCCGGGCGGCAGCCAAGTAGGCTTCGATCTGCGACGTGGACATCTCCAGCGTCGCCCCGTCATTCAAGAAACCGTCGGGCGACGCCGGTTCGGAAGGCAAATCTCGGGCAAAATCCAAATCCACCCCCAACAAGTCTCGCATCGTTCGCTGGTATTCGTATCGCGTCAGACGTCGCATCATCACGCGTCCGTCCGCGTACCGTTTGGACTGCTCGGCGGCACGCAACAAATCGGCCATCCAATCCACAAGCTGCCGGCGTTGTTCGGCAGTCGGCTGCGTGGCGTCTTCCGGTGGCATCGCACCTTTCTTGATCTGGTCGGCCGCGTCGTGCCAAACGGTTTCATCAAACGCCGGGTCGGAAAAATCGACCACCACAGTGTTCAGGTCCAGATTGGCTTCGGGCGTTTTCCCGCTATGACAATCAGAACACAAGGATTGCACGATCGGACGAATCTCACCTTCGTACTGTCCGCGATACGGGGCCGTCTCCGATTCGGTTTCCTCAGCGATCGATGACGCGGCGGGACCGCCGATCGTCACCAGAACCGCCAAGCAAACGTGACGCACCAATGTGGCGGTGCGTTGGTTGTAAATTCGATTGTGTTTCATCATGTCGGCAAAAGTGACGAAGGATCGGTAAACGAATCGGTTCATGATGCCGGTGGAGTCGATGCCAGGGTCGGCCGACGGTTTCGCTTGCCGCCCACCGTCTTCGTGGAAGAAGCGCCGCTGATCGGGTGAATCAAGCTGACGCCGTCGGCAACGCGTTTTCGCAGCGGTCAAATTGTACCGTGATTTGGTCCTGCTTCAAAACCGAACTCTCCCGAGACCTCAGACCGAGCTACGAGTTGTTCGCGGACATCGGCCCCGCAAACCGTTGGCGGGTCAACTGATGCATCAACGAGCGTCTTGCAACCAGCCGTTCACCACTTGGTGGTGGGTTCGCAGCCACCGCTTCGCATTCTGGTAGGGACTCTGATCCCAATGCGCATTCCAAATCATCAATTGTCCGAGTTGAGCTTCATCCAAATGAAACCGCGCCAAAAACGCCTCGACATCCGGAAAAGATTGCTCGAAATCCTGGCGAACGATCGGATGGATCTTTCCCCTTTCTCCAAAAACCCCATCGGGGTCCTCGAGAAACCGCAAAGACCACCGACGGGTCATCCAGTGCGGAATCCAGCCCGTGATGACGATCCATTGTTCATTCCGCAGAGCACGGTCAACTCGCCGGCGCAACTCCTGCTCCGTTCCCTCCACCAATTTAAAAGATTTTAGGCCGTACTGGTCGATGGCCATTTCCGCTTGAGTGGAAATCCCCGTGTCTGCTTCGACGCCGACGATCTCGTTTCCGAACTCGAAGGCATGAGCTTCCAAGTCCGCGATGGACTTCACGGGCAAGTCGAAGGATACCTTTTGTCCGTCCTCGTCAGTCTGGCGTCCGCTGGAACCGGCGGGAACCATCAACCCCAGACGTGTGCCCTGATAGAACGGATTCAATACTTCGATTTGGCTGTCATATCGCTCCAAGTAACGCTGATGCGTCTTGGGTAGCCACGCGGAAACCGAGAAATCCTCGTCTCCGGCGGCCACGTCCCGCCACATCCGTTCGGTACTCACCTGCTTGATCCGGCAGCGGTAACCCAGCCTCTCTTCCAGCACGGCACGGACCAAATTGGAAACGGCGATGGAAGAGGATGAGTTGGTTGCCGCGAGACGTACCAAGGCGTCGCGGGGTGTTGCCGCGTCGGGCTTGCCAACAGATTGATTGGATGTTTTCGCAGCAAAGAGGGCGGCAATCACAAGGGCGGCGGCGACCATCGAACCCCACACGGCACGACTTCTTGGTCCACGGCGGCGGGAGGTCGGTTCCGGCTTGGTCTCCGGCGGAACATCGGGGAGATCCGAACTGCTGCGAAAGGTGGTCGGGTAGTAATTTCTCAACGACATGATCAGGCTGACGCACATCACCAGCAGCACGACGGCAAACGGCAAGCCCGTGGAAATCGCGGCCGCTTGCAGGGCAACCAACCCGCCTCCGTAGAGCAACGTGGCGGCGACGACTCCCTCGGTGACGGCCCAGAAAATCCGCTGCGCCACGGGCGGTTCGGGATTGCCGCCGGCGGTGATCATGTCGATCACCATCGACCCGGAATCGGACGAAGTCACGAAGAAAGACACAATGACTGCGACGGCCAACAGACTTGTGACCTGAGCGAGTGGGAATTGCTCGAGCAATTTGAACAAAGCAACCGGCACGTTTTCTTGGACGGCAGCGGCCATTCCGCCCGCACCGAATAGTTCGATCTGCAGCGCCGTGTCGCCGAAAACGGTCATCCAGACGAACGTCACGAACGAGGGAACCAACAGCACTCCCAACAAAAATTCACGAATCGTGCGGCCGCGGGAAACTCTCGCAATGAACATGCCCACAAAGGGAGACCAGGCAATCCACCACCCCCAATAAAAGACCGTCCAACCGTTCTGCCACGCGCTGTCCTGGTAGGTTTCATTCCAGGTGGACAGGCTCGGTAGATTTTGCACGTAGTATCCGACATTCTCGATGACGGCGTTTAATAAGAATAACGTCGGCCCCAAGACGGCCACGAATAACATCAACAGCAATGCCAGCGCGATGTTCAATTCACTAAGCCGCCGGATGCCGCCGTCCAGTCCTTTCACGACCGATACGGTGGCCAAAGCGGTGATAAAGCCGATCAGCAGCGTTTGAATCGAAGGGCTGATCGGAACTTCGAACAGATGGTTCAACCCGGCGTTGACCTGCTGGACACCGAGACCCAACGAGGTGGCGACACCGAACAGGGTGGCCACGGTCGCCAGCACATCAATCGCGTGGCCAGGCCAACCGTGGATCCTCTCACCAAGCAACGGATAGAAGACCGAGCGGATCGAAAGCGGCGCGCCGCGATTGTATGAGAAGAACGCCAAGGCCAATCCGACCAACGCGTACATCGCCCAGGGATGCAGCCCCCAGTGCAGGTAAGTCAAACCCATCGCATGCTGAGCGGCCTCGGCCGTGTACGGTTCGTCGACGGGCGGGCGAATCGTCGCGTGGTACAGCGGTTCCGCCACGCCGTAGAACAGCAACCCGATCCCCATCCCCGCCGAGAAAAGCATCGCGAACCAACCGAGCCAAGTGAAGTCAGGCTTGGCCGTTTGACCACCCAGCCGGATCTCCCCAAAGCGACTGCCGATCAGGAAAAAAACCGTCCCCAGCGCGATGTTCATCGTCAAGACGTAGAACCAACCAAAGCTATTGGCCACTTCCGTTTGCACCTGCCCCAGCAAGCTCTCGAAATTTTCCTGAAACAGAACCGCCGACAGCACCAAGCACAAGATGATCAAGGCGGACGGGTAGAAAACGGGGCCCAGGACGTCCCATTCAATCCCGAGGATGTTCCTCGAGGCCTGCGAGTCGGTCGCTTGGCTTGTTGCACCCTCCGCGGTTTGCCCGCCGGCCGGTTCCTCTTCACGCTCCGTGTCATTCGGAGAATGATTCATGTCGTTTCCTTTCATGTCGCTTGCTTTGGCGGTGTTTTGAATTTCTTTCCCATGGGATCCGACCCGTCATCGGCAACTGCGGCATCAACCCAAACACGTCACTCAGTAAAGATAGATCAGTTGCAAGATGAACGTATCGGCATCCACCGCTCCGGTACTGCGAGCGACGGTCTGGTTGTAGCCGAAGATCGCCGTCGCGCCTTTGAACATCGGGGTCCCTGCGGTAAAAGCCAATCGTCCCGTTTGCTGTTGCGGCGTCATCACGGCGCCGTCAACCGATACCTTACCACCAAAAGCGCCCACCAACCCGACTCCGCCCCACAGACGGTCGTAGAGCAGTGTGCTGCAGTGCAATTCCAGATTGGCCAGCGGGCGTTGACTTAAGACACTCGTCCCGAGGTACTCGTCATTGTCCGTGAAAAAGAAAACACTGCCGTAAAAGTCGAGCCACGATTTTCCTTCGTCCGGGGTGAGACTGTAATTCAGCAGGGGGCGGAAGGTGAAACGGTTCGCGCCTAGATTGACCGCCGAATTCGCATCGTACTCGCCCCACGGCACTCCGAATAGAAAGTGCAAACCACAGTAATCCTTCGGTATCCAATCCTTGAATTCTTCACGCCGCAGCGCCGGTGCACCGAACAGATTCATTTCAAAAGTGAAGGAGGGATCTCCTAATCCCGCGTCACGGGCGGTAACAAAATTCGCCTGCGTGTCATAGCTCAGCAGATCCGTGAACGGCAGTGCGACCCCGACGCCACCGGTCCGGCCACCGATGTCGATGATGCGTGAATAGACTAACGACTGGGTTTGCAAACGAGTTTCGGTCTCGGGAATTGGAAGGTTTTTGACTCCGCCCGTGTTGGACCGCGTGCCCGTGTAAGAATACATCGCCAGGTTACCCTGAGGTGCGTTGAGGTAAGACCTCGCAAGCTGGGCCGTTGCCGATTGGCCGGTCGTCACAAAGATCGACAGAGTGAGAATGCAAAGGGGGGGCAATCGCGGCAAGGCAAGAGTCCTTTCAAGCTTAAATTGGTTGTAACGTTCCGTTTTATTCAATGTCCAAGGGATGCAGTCGTTCCAACCACATGAAATAAACTCACAAGTCATCCTCGGCGGGTGGCCCTTCGACAGTCGGCGTCCCTTCGCTGTTGCTGATCCCTGAGCGGGCAACGCGATCCGTTTGAGAAACCTGATCGTTCGAAACGGACGGCACAGACGAGGCAGGTTGCGAAGCAACCGAACGAATCCCCCGGTCGTCCTGCAGGTAGTTTGTGACGCTGGGAAAGGCGAAACCACTGCCGGCTTCATCCACGACCCTCATCGTGTCGAGCAGTAGTTCTTGTTGAACGCTCAAGAACTCCGCAAAGTCGGTCGTCAACACGTAGGCTCGCACGTCAATGTCGATCGAGAACTCGCCGAACCTCAGCAGTCGTATGCGAGG
>CAYVRC010000208.1:0-9451 GCA_964453205.1 uncultured Pirellulaceae bacterium
GAAAGTACCGCATCGATCGACGGATCGGCCGGGGCGGATTTGCCGAAGTCTTTGCGGCCACCGATACGCTGTTGTCCATCAAGGTTGCCTTGAAAGTGCCCAACGCCGGGTTGATCTCGGAAGATCTGATCGACGAATTTCGCCGCGAAGCCAAGCTGACGATGAGTCTGGATCATCCCAACATTTTGCCGATTCGCGACGCCAGTTTCATCGACGGACGTTTCGTGATCGTGACGCCGTTGGCCGAACGAACGCTGGACGATCGCCTGAAGAAGCGGATCCGCTTCGAAACCGCTTATGAATACGTTTCGCAATTGCTCGACGCCGTGGCTTACGCCCACGCGACCGGGTTGATCCACTGCGACATCAAACCGGAGAACGTGTTGCTGTTTCCCGATGAGCAACTGCGTTTGGGGGATTTCGGGATCGCCAAGGCCGCGCAAAAAACGATCAGCGGCTCCGGCACCGGAACGCTGGGCTACATGGCTCCCGAACAGGCGATGGGAAAACCGTCGGCTCGGAGCGATGTGTTTTCGCTCGGGCTGATCGCGTATCGACTGTTTTCGGGCAAGTGGCCCGAGTACCCCTTCGACTGGCCCTTCGAAGGTGCCACGGTCATGCGTCGCCGCGTCCATCCCGACTTAATCGGCATCATCCGCAAATCCGTTGCCGTCAGGCCGCGTGATCGGTACGCCGACGCGGGGAAAATGTCCGAGGCATGGGAAAAGGCCCGGATCAAGGCCGTCCGCTTTGTCAAGCGTCAACGTAAGATATCTTGAGAGGACCCGACGCCGATTATCGACCATGCCCAGCACGCTTCATCCCGCCACCGAATACTTTCTCGAAAGCAACATGGATCAGCCGCGGCTGATGGAGGTTGCTCATCGACACGTGGTGACGTTTTCACGGACGTGTCCCGGCAAAGTCGAACCGAACGACGACAGCGCCGCGGTCATTTGTTTGTCCTGCGACGCGATCGTGATGGCCGTCGCCGACGGCGTGGGCGGCGCGCCGATGGGCTATCGGGCGTCGGCGATCGCGATGCAGTGCCTGGGCGAAAGCTTGAACAAGCAGTGTGCGGTCAACGAAGGCGGTGATCTTCGTCCGGCAATCTTGGACGGGATCGAAAAGGCCAACGCAGAAATCTTGGACATGGGCACCGGCGCGGCGACGACCATCTCGGTCGTCGAAGTTCAAAACGGAATCGCCCGGGGCTACCAGGTCGGCGATTCGATGAGTTTGATCGTCGGCGGTCGTGGCGTGGTCAAATGGAAATCGACTTCGCATTCGCCCGTCGGATACTTGATCGAATCCGGCATGATCGAGGAAGCCGATGCGATGAATCACGACGATCGTCATATCGTTTCGAATTTGGTCGGGTCCCGCAGAATGCACATCGAAATCGGCCCGGCGATCACGCTGGCCGCGCGGGACACGATCGTGTTGGCCAGCGACGGCTTATTCGATAACTTGCACGTCCACGAAATTTGCCAGATCGCGCGGCAGGGACGTCCGCTGGCTCGGATGGAAAAACTGGTCGCGTTGGCGACCGAGCGAATGAACGGCGACGACGAAGCGATGCCCGGCAAACCGGATGACTTCGCCGCGGTGTTGATGACGCCTTAGAACGGCCGAACGGACCTGACGCCGGCCCAACGGATCAGCGCGAAGGGCGATCAAGCTTCGCCCGCGATCCCCGCCAGCGACTCGCCGCCGCCAGCGTGACCGCCGCGATCGCCACGAGAGCCAACAGCGGGGCGGTGTGCAAAGGTTGCGTCGCGTAATGCCACACCGATTGCCCCTCCCCCGCGTGTCCGTGGCCCTCGTGGGCCAGCGACGCCGAAGCGGTGATGAGCGTCAAAAGCAACGATGCGAACGGAACCCGAGCGGTCAGAAATCGGCGAAACATGGTCAGTCCTGTGGAAGAAGGGAACGCCTGATTTTAGGAGTTTGCCAGACCCGTGACGAGTCGCGCCGTCTCGGCGCATTGTCGCAGGCAAGAAATCGAATACGCTTTTTTGGCATTTCGTTTGCGTCAAAGTCGATCCAAACGACGTTTTTTCACCTTGCCGAGACGTCGTTTTTTGGCCCGACGAACGCCCGAACTCTAAATGAACGGGTGTTTGGCCGAATAGTGTCATTCTGAAAGTTTCCCCTTGATCTCGAACACGGAGGTTTGCGAGACTGCCATAATCTCGATCTGAGACAATTCATGTCCAAGCATCCAAGCCTCGGCTCCGTTGAACAGGAAAACGATCTGATGTTGCCAGGAAGGCAAAACACACGCGTCGAAACGCGATCATCGGTGTCCGTCCGCTCCGTGCATTCGGATGCTTCTGGCCTGTCACGGCCCGGGCGAAATCTCCGAACTTTGCGGTTCGGGATCGTGGCGGTGTTGGCGTGCCTGGGGCTGGGGATCAGTTCCTACTTGACCTACAGCGGCTTCACCGGAACCTCGGTCGCCGGGTGTGACGGCGGCACGTTCGATTGCGGCCACGTGCTGAGCAGCCGTTGGTCAAAGATCGGCGGCATCCCGGTGGGCCTGCCGGCGGCGCTGGTCTATGCGACCGTGCTCGGCTGTCTGATGACCGGCGGGCTGAGTTCGCGTGGCACGCAAACGCAGCGGAATTTGCTCGCTTTATTGTTGGTCGTCGCCGCGTCCGCCGCGGTTTGGTTCATCGCCTTGCAGTTCGTGTTGGGCAAGTTCTGTTTTTATTGCTGCATCGCCCACGGGTGTTCGTTGATTTTGGCTTTACTCGTGCTGCCACAATTGAATCTGGGCGGGGCCCGTTTGGCAAAGTTCGCCGGCGTCGGCGTGTTGGCAACGACCGGCCTGGCACTGATCCAATATCAGACCGAACCGCCGCCGACTTTCCGGATCGAAACCCACGACAACATCGGTGCGGTCACGTTGCCTGCCGAAACGAACCACGAAGGCGACGGGGTGTTCGACGCGCCGGATATTTTCGCAGCGCCCTCGGAATCGGACTCGCCGGTCTTCGAAGCTCCGGTCTTCGAAGCGCCGGTGTTCGAAGCGCCCGCTTTTGAAACTCCCGCGGACGAATCGTCCGGCGAATCGGCTGAACCGTCCGGCGCGTCGGCGGAGCGATCCGCGTCATCAGTCTCACTCGGCTGGGTCGCACCATTGGTGGGTCTGACCGGTGTGTTGCAAGTCTCCGGTGCCGGGGCAACGGCCTCCCAATCAACGGATTCCGAATCGGACGCGGCCGCGGAGTCGGACGTGGTCGCCGACTCCGAACCCGGCCCGCGTCTGGTGCCCGTCTCCTCGGGACGTCGACAATTGCAAGTCGGACAATGGCCTTTGATCGGGGACAAAGACGCTCGTTACATTTTTGTCGCGATGTTCGACTACACCTGTTCTCATTGCCGCACGACTTATCAAGCGATCCAGGACGCCCGCGAGCAGGGTTTGGACGTGGCGGTCGTTTCGCTGCCGATTCCGCTGCATCAGTCGTGCAACGATGCGGCCAAGAACAACGACCCGGAAAATGCCCAGCGATGTGACGTGGCAAAGCTGGCGATCGCCGTCTGGTTGGCTCAGCCTGATCAGTTCGAGGTCTTTCACCGCTGGTTGTTGGACCGTTACCGCAGCGCCCCCGAGGCTCGGCGAAAGGCGGCCGAATTGGTCGGCGAGCGAACTCTGCGTGAGAAACTGGCTAGCCCCATTCCGGCGGCTTTCGTCGCCAAGAATGTCTTCTTGTACAAGGAAGCGGGTGCCGGCGCGTTGCCGAAGCTGGTGTTCCCCAGGACGACCGTGGTGGGCGAAGTCAGCAGCGGGACGACGATCGCCAACTTGGTGCGATCGAATCTGCCCTGACTTTGGCGACTGATCGTCGATTCGATTCGGCGCGGATTTCGGGCCGCTGCGATGTCTTGCGGTCCCTTCCCGGCTAACCTGTTCATCATTCTTGGTCGCTTCGGACCCTGGACCAGTCGAAAAAACGCCGCGGGAATCGCCCAAGTTGCACATCGCCACGACCATCGGAATGCTGCTGGCCGCCAGTCTGTTGGCCGGTCTGATCGGCGAACTCCTGCGATTGCCCAAGGTGACCGCCTACCTGCTGGCCGGACTGGTGCTCGGTTCCAGCGTGCTGGACGTCGTGCCGCACGACCAAACCGAATTCTTGGAACCGCTGACGAAACTCGCCATGGCGTTGGTGCTGTTTCACCTGGGCACCCAATTCCCGATCGACCAGTTGCGGCGTTTGGGGCGGATGGCGATCCCGCTGTCCATCGGCGAACTGGGCTTCACGATCGTGTTGGTCACCGGCGGCTTGATGCTGATCGGTGTGGCCGGTTCGCAAGCCTTGCTGTTGGGTGTCCTGGCATTGGCCACCGCGCCGGCGACGACGATGCTGGTGCTGCGGGAAACCGGAGCCGCGGGGCCGGTGACCAGCATGATCGGAACGTTGGTCACTTTGAACAACATCGCCGCGGTGGTGTTGTTCGAATTGGTTTGGTCAGCCGTTCAGTTGGCCAGCGGGCAATCCGAACGCGCGCCGGTCGAAGTTGTCGGATCATTGGCGACTGCGCTGGGCGGATCGGTGATGTTGGGTCTGGTCGGCGGTTTGATCGTCAGCTACGCGTGCGAATTGTTACACCCGAAACGTTGGCTGGTCCTGCTGATCGGTGTGTCCGGAGTCCTTTTGGGGCTCAGCGAGTCATGGGACCTGCCGTACATGCTGACGTTCCTGGTTTTGGGCGTCGTCGTGGCGAACTCCTCCAGCGGTACCGAAAAAATCATCGACCAGTTTGATTCGATCGGCGGACTGTTGACGGTGGTTTTCTTTTCGGTCCATGGTTCGGAACTGAACCTACAACTCTTGTGGCAGGTCGGTGTCGTCGGTGCGGCCTACGTCGTGCTCCGGTGCATCGGCAAGATCGCCGGTGTGTACTGGTCGGCCGGTCGTATTCGTGCGCCGCGTGACCTGCAAATCTGGTTGGGCCCGGCCTTGTTGGCCCAAGCCGGCGCGGCGATTTCGCTGGCCACGTCGGCGAAGATGCGATCCCCCGAACTTGCCGGCGATGTGCAAGCAATCATCTTGGGGACCGTCGTGCTGTTCGAAATCGTCGGGCCACTGCTGACCCGCAAAGCGGTGTTGCAGAGCGGCGAGATGCCCATCGCGAATTCGATCCACCACACGTTCGGGACACCGCTCTCGGCCCTCCGCAACGTGCTGACCCGATTGGCCGGTTCGACCGGACTGCTCGGCAGCGGCGACATGAGCGGACGGATGCAGGTGGAACAAGTCATGCGTCGCAGCGTCGACGGGATCGCCCAGAGCGCCGACTTCAACGAAGTCTTGCATTTCGTCGAACATTCACACGACAACACGTTTCCGGTCTTGGATGACGAACGCACGGTGGTCGGTTTGATCCGATTCGATCTGCTCGATCAAGCATGTTTCGATCCGCACGACGACCATCTGTTGTGTGCGATTGACCTGGCGACGCCGCCGGAGATCTTGCTGCACCCGTCCCAGCCGGTGCGCGACGCCGTCTCGCTGTTCCGGAAGACGTCCGATGATTGCGTGCCGGTGGTCAGCGACGAAGCGCCGCACCGCTTGGTCGGCAGCGTTCGCCGCAGCGACTTGACCAGTCTGCTGATTCGAGATCGCAAGCAAAGCAAGAAACAAGCCAAGCCGCGCGTCCCACTGGCGTCGTCCTGACGAATCGACCGGAACTCGGTTACGGATGCGAGGTCGGTCGTGGACGATCGTCAAGCCGCGACGGGGGTCGGCGCGGCGGCGCCCGGCTCGGAGGCCCGGATTTGTCCGCGTAAATAATGGAGGGCTTGATCCAGCGGCGGATCGCCGGTGATCGGCGGGCCGAGTGGCGGATCGGCGGGACGCCGGGGCGCCGCTTCCCCGATTTCGTCTTGCCGATCGGCTTCCCCTTCGTTGTCGACCGAATCGGTGTCCCCGTCAGTCGTTTCCTCGTCGGGGACTTCGTCGGCGATCAACGGAAAGCTCGCACGACGCCAGCGACGCAGGATGAATCGTTCCTTTTTCAGATCGACGGGCACGAACAAACCTGCGTCGGGCACCACGCCCCACTCGTCGGCTTCGGTCGCCTGTCGGCCGCGGTGAATGTTGTGATCGTTGGGGCGATAGAAATTCGCAACGGTCAAACGCAAGGCACTGCGGCCCAATTGCAAAGGCAGGATGTTTTGCACGGTGCCTTTGCCGTAGCTGCGAACCCCGGCGACCTTGGCTCGGCCGTGATCTTGTAAGCACGCCGCGACGATTTCACTGGCACTGGCGCTGTTGCCGTCGATCAAGACCAGAATGGGTTTTTCGGAGTCGACGAGGGTGCCCGGCGTGGCTTCCCAAGTGTCTTCCAAGACGCCGCCGCGGGTTTTCGTCGACACGATCCGGCCGCCGTCCAGAAACATGTCGCAGACGGCGACCGCGGTGGAAAGCAATCCGCCACCGTTTCCGCGAAAGTCCAAGATCAGGGCGGCGAAATCATTATCCAATTCGCGCAGCGTGCGTTCCAATTCTTGCGGCGTCTTGTCGCCGAACGTCGTCAGGCGAATGTACGCAATCTCGCTCGCCTCGGCCAAGCGATAAACCCAGTCGTCGGACGCATCGCGGTGATCGCCGACGACGGATTCTAGCGGAATGGTTTCACGACGCACGGAAAGATCGACGACCTGTTCGTCACGTCGGACTTTCACCTCCACCGTGGTGCCGATCGGACCACGAAGCAGTTTGCTGACCTCGTTGATCTCCATGGCGGAAACGTCGTTGCCCGCGACGTCGACGATTTCATCGCCGGGCAGAAAACCGGCTCGCAACGCAGGCGAACCGACCATCGGCGTGATCACACGGACCGGCCGGGTCGGTTCCGGTTGTTCGATCAAAATGCCGATGCCCGCGAATTCTTGGTTGATCGTGTTTTGAAACGAGTCGTACGCGGACGCGGCGATGAAACTGCTGTTTTCGTCCAGTTCACCGGTCAGTCCGTTCATGGCCGCACCGACCAGAGCTTCCGAGTCGACCGGTTCGACGTAGTAGCGGTCGATCAACTGCATCGCGTCGCCGATGACCAAAGCCGGCCGGATGAACTGAAACGTGCTGTAGCAAACCAGCGACACCAGGCCGGCAAAAAGAATGAAGTTCAAATGCTTGGGAGGCATCGATTACACACCGACGAAAGGATAGGGCACCAAGATGGCGTGCTGCATGATCCATGTCCGCAGACCGTCCCAACTGGTGTATTGCGAAAGGTAGACGAACAACAAGTAGACACCAACGACGACGGTCATCAACAGCCTGACGATCATCCGACTGGTCCAGGGCCAACTTCCGCGGGGAACCTCGGGCAAACGTCGCGCCCGTCGAATCGCCAGCCCCGCGCAAATCCTCGCCGGCATCATCAACATGACGAACACGACACACGGCAGCCAAACGACTTCCCTGGGCGTCGCTTCGATCTTTAACAAATACAGCGGAATCGGCGCGACGACCAAGCCGACCACCATGGCCCCCAGCCAAGCCCACGGCGCGCGGCGAAAATCGAAGCGAACTTGACGGACATCGAACAACGCCGAGATCCGATTTCGGCTGGCGAAGTTCACTTGCAGCATCGGCAAGTACAACATCGCCACGCCCAAGACCGTCAGCGACAACACGCCGACCAAGCCCGCCAACCCCGTCTGGCCGTTGCGGTTGGCCGCGATGATCAGCATCGCCGGAATCAACCACACCAGCGTGCCGATCGCCCCCCGCACGCCCAGCGACAACATTCGTGGGACTTCGAAGGAAGCGGTGAATTCCCATAAACGGTCCGCGGCATCGCTCCACGTCGACGGCCGCCAAGCCTGGCGAGCCAAACGAATCGGCTGTGGCCAAAGGTAATGCAAGAGCCGGCCGCCCCGGATCCACGCCCACAGCAAATACGCCAGCGTCACCGCGGCGGTGATCACCGCCGCGATTCGCAGGGCGACCGCCACGGTCGTTTCCGGATTGACCAGCGGCGCCACCGTCGCCCAATCGACCAGCAACTTGCTCGGCAGCGATGCGACGAACAAGGCCACCGCGGCCAGTCCGACGGTTCCGGCTTGGCGGATGCCGGGCAACGATTCCTTGACCGTACTTCCCGAGGCGATGCTGCCCGCGACATGCAGCAAATATCCCAGCGTCACCAATTGCAACCCGGGCACCGCGGCCAAGGCCGACAGCAACGCGACCAGCGAAACCCAGCAAAACAGACCATGGAACGCTCGTCGCACGGAGCGGACTCCACGGCCCAGTCGACCGCGTGACGGGCCCGTCACCGGGTCGACGTGGGCTGACGTTTCGTCCCGCGAACGAATCAGCTGTCCCCCGCTGGCCGCTGCCGGCGAGACGGGGGGCGGAGTCGGCGGGAAGGATACGGTCGATTTCATGGCTCAACGGTGTTCGTCGATCGGACGTTTTTCTTGGGTTCCTGCGGCTTTCTCACGGGAGATTGTCGGCCGATTCATCGAACCGTTCATCCAGGCCTCGCCCTTTTTCTCGAATAAACCATCAAAATCGGCTCAATCCGCGCGTCTCCGCGGGTCGATACCCGAAGTGTGTCCTTGGGGGGATCCTTGTGCCACAGCCCATTTTCCATGCACTTCGATCCGAGAAACGACCGCCACCGGGGCCTCCGACTCCGGCTTCAAGCCGCCCCGACAGCCTGTCGGCTCCAGCCCACGCGATCAAGGAAGATCGCCGGCACGTCGTTGAGGGCGATGCTTTGCGGCGTGCTGATGATTCCCGGGCTGACCGGCTGTGTCGCCTTGAACATCCCCAGCGAGCGATTTCACGACGCCGCCGACGACGGCGGTTGGTTGGGTGGGTGGCACCGACCCAAACGCTTCGGCGTGCCAGACCTGACGCCGGACCACGGATCGGCATCGCCGAGCGGCCATTCGGCGGAGATCGTGGGCGGAAAAATTTTGGGGGTCCAGCCCGGCGGGGACGTGGCGGAAGCTTGTTTCGGCGAAGTCACACCCGTTTTCGATCCGTCCGCGGAAGCCGCCGATCGGCAGAAAAACGAAATCCCCTGGCCCCGCTTTCACCCCGTCCCCACCCGGCCCGTTTTCGCCCCGACCGATTCGCCGCTGCCGTCGCGCTGATCGACGAAAACTCAATGCCCCCTTCTGACGCTCATGGGTGGCCCTTTCTGACGTTCGGTGAATAATGCGGGTTGACGAGGCCGGATACGGCGGTTGACCCGTTCGACAGGGGTAAAATCCCCGGTGATGAATTTAAGCAAGTAGAGTTCACGTGAATAAAAGGGACATGAATAAAAGGGACATGAATAAAAGGGACAGGCAAGGGAAATAAAAGGGACAGGCAAGGAGATTGACACGCCCTTCTCAACCGTTATCCTGTTCCGCAAATCGGCTTTCCTATTTCTCTGTGACAGGGTGCTCCCATGCCTCGACTGGCCCGTG
>CAYVRC010000209.1:0-9282 GCA_964453205.1 uncultured Pirellulaceae bacterium
AGGATGTCGCCACTTTACGTTCCGTACCGGCAGCTGATTTCCATTTCCCGCTGAACCAGCACACCGCGACGGTGAAAACGCGGACGCCATCGACGGACGCAAGGTGGTTTATCGCGATGGTGAGGATCGCAGCAGTCAGCGGAGACAGTCGATCGGTCGACCAAGGTAGCCGGACCGCTCCGTCGGTCCGAGCTTGGTTGGCAGCCCGATGCGTAGGCTGGGTCGAGGAGCAATAGCGACGCTGACCCGGCATTCGATTGTCACCTGCACACGTTGCCGGGACGGCGCGGCTTCCAGCCGCTTGTCCCAGCCTACAGCATGTCCATCGGGTCGATGTCGATGACGTACTGGACGTCGTCTTTCTCGGGGATGACGAAGTCGGCACAGGCCCGTCGGATCGTTTCGCCGAGAGGTTTGGATTCAGGGCACTGCAGCAAGACGTGAAAGCGGAACTTGCCACGCAGCCGCGCGATCGGCGGCGGGGCGGGGCCGAGGATGCGGATCTCGTGGCCCAGTACGTCGCGCGTCGCAACGATGCGGGCGACCAAGTTGTCGGCCGTCGTTTCGGTCGTCAGTTCGTCGACGCCGCGGATGATGATCCGCGCCACGCTGCCCAGCGGCGGGTAGTTGTACTTGCGCCGATTGATCATTTCGTCTTCGGCGAACTTGACGTAGTCGTGCCGGGCGGCGGCTTGGATCGCCGGGTGCTCCGGTGAAAAGGTTTGCACGATCACGCGTCCGCCGCGGTTGCCGCGGCCGGTGCGGCCGGCGACTTGGGTGACGAGTTGGAACGTCCGTTCGGCGGCACGGAAATCGGGGAAGTGCAGGGCACTGTCCGCGTTGATCACGCCGACGAGCAACACGTTGGGAAAGTCCAACCCTTTGGCGATCATTTGCGTGCCCAACAAAATGTCGATCTCGCCGCTACGAAACGCCGCCAAGACTTTTTGATGACTGCCCGGACGTCGCATCGTGTCGCTGTCCATCCGCGCGACGGTCGCGTCGGGGAAGCGGGCCTTGACCTCGACTTCCAACTTCTGCGTCCCCAGTCCGCCGTAGCGAATGCCGTCGAAACGACAGGCCGGGCACCAGGGCGGCGTGGCGATCGTGTAATCGCAGTAATGGCACATCGCTTTGCCGCCGTCACGGTGATGCGTCAACGGCATGTCGCAGTCGGGGCACGACACGACGTGGCCGCAAGCCGGGCACTGGATCGTGGTCGCGAAGCCGCGGCGGTTCAGCAGCAGGATGGCTTGGCCCTTGTCGTCGATCGTTTCCTTGACGGCTTGGTGAAGTGGTCGGCTGATCGCGCCGCCGATTGCCCCGACTGGGCGGTCGTCCTTGACCCGCAAGTCGACCAGTTGAACGTCGGGCATCGGACGATTCTCGACACGATCGGGCATCGACAACAGCTCGGCGTGACCGGTGTGGGCGGCGTGCCAGCTTTCCAGCGACGGCGTGGCCGATCCCAACAACAGCGGCACGTTCAATGACATCGCGCGGGCGTGGGCGACTTTCCTGGCGTGATAGCGTGGTTGGGTGTCTTGTTTGAAGGAGCCGTCGTGTTCCTCGTCCAAGATGATCAAGCCCAAGCGGGGCAGGGGAGCGAACACGGCGCTACGGGGACCGATCACGACCTGGACTTCACCGCTGCGAATGCGTTGCCACTGGAAATGCCGTTCGGCGGGCGTCATCTGGCTGTGCAGCACCGCGACGCCCTGGAAACGACGTTCGAACCGGCCGCGGGTTTGCGGCGTCAAGCTGATCTCGGGGACCAACACGATCGCGCCCCGGCCGAACTTGACCAAGTGTTCGATCGCCTTGATGTAGACTTCCGTTTTGCCGCTGCCGGTGACGCCGTGCAGCAGCAACGCTTTGCCTTGATCGCTGTCGACCGCCGCGGTGATGCGGTCGAGGACTTGTTGCTGGTTCCCCGTCAGTTCGTGAGCTTGTTCCGTCTCGCCGTCGTCGATCTGCCACCGCGTCGTCATGCCGCTGTTTTGCTCGCGACGTTTTTCGCTGATCAGCAAGCCTTTCTTGTGAAGCCGGCGAACGGGATCTTCGGTGCATCCGGCCGCGACGCTGATTTGCGCGGCCGTCATGGGGCCGTTCGCCGTCAGCATCAATCGCGCGACGGTCTGTTGCTTCGCCGAAAGGCTGTCGACGATCTCGTCGGTCAAGCGATTCGGATCGACGCGAAAATAAGTGCGTTGTTTCGTGCCCGCGCTGCTTCGGACGCTGGAAGGGATCAGGGTGTCGAAGACCTGCCCGGCGGGAGCTTGGTAGTAGTGGGCGATCCACAACACCAGTCGTACCAGCGGGGCGTCGCACAGCGGTTCTTCGTCCAGCAGTTCGGCGATGTCACGAAGTCGATGCGAGCTTTTGCCCGCCATGTCGACCCCGGTGCACCAGCCCATGGTCGTTTTCTTGCGGCGGCCCAGCGGGACACGCACGCGGGCACCGGGGCGGAGGTGATCCCGCATGCCTTCGGGGATCGAGTAGTCGTACGGTCCGTGCGGGGCTTCGCTGAACACGATCGTCGCGATCGCGGTTTCCTCGGCGTTTACCAATTCCCAAGGCGGCGGCGCGGTCTCGAACAGTTCGACCTGATGGGCTTCGTTGCCCGCCGTGTCTTTACCCGCTGTTCCGTTCGTCCCGTCGGGATCGCTGACACGGTCTGGGGGGTCGGGCGGCATGACGGGGCAGGGCAGGGGACTCGAGTCATCGGGCGTGGCGGTGGAGGCTTCTGTCAACATACTGCAATTCCGGAAAAGAGTCGTTGACCACATTCTCGGCCCGATCCGTGACAAGTCTGGTCACGAAACGCCGGCTGACGCGAAGATGCTTCAGGCTTTTAAGGCGCTGGTTCGACAGAGTCGGCCCCGTCGGGAGTCATCAGCGAACGGAAAACTTGCCAGTCAACCTCGGCCGACACGAATTCTGCCGAGCCGTCGAAATGGACGAAGTGCGCACCGGCGGGATGCGCCGACCCCCAGTTGTGTTCGAACGGGACTTTGGGCTGATCGGGTTGAATGACGATGCCGCTTCGTCGCGTCCCGTCGCTTCCTCCCGAGAAAACGGGCTCGTCCCAGAACCAACTCGTCGCGGTTTGGACCAGCGGGTCAAAAGCTTTTTCGCCCAGCGCGATCGTCTGATGAAGGCCGTCACGGATGTCGCGTGGCCCCAGGACCACCGGGCGATTGGTGACGACCAACGCATTGGCCGCGTAGTCGGTCTTCGCCCACGCACGCCCGGCCGGCCAGTAGCGACCGAACTGGTCGGCTCGGGGCACTTGCGGGACCTCGCGAGACCGACTCGGGCAAAGGAACCCAGGACCGGCGTCTTCGACTCGGCGGTCTTCGTAGCTGGCGACCTGTTCCAGCGAAGGCAAGATCGCGTAAGCCCAACTGCCCGGTTGATCCTGCGGACGTGCCCCCGGAATACCGATGCCCCACCAAAACTGAATCCCGGATCCGAGGTCCAGCGTGCCGATGCGTTGCTTCCGACCATCCGCACCCCGGATTTCGCTGGTCTCGCCCGGCAAGTTTCCGCCGTTGCTTGGAAACAAGTCATACGTCGTCAAATACGTTTGAAAACCAAGCCCGAGTTGACGAGCTTTGTTCAGGCAACTGACCGCCCGCGCCGACTCGCGAGCCTGCTGGACCGCCGGCAACGCCAAAGACACCAAGATTCCGATGATCGAAATCACGACCAACAGTTCGACCAGGGTAAAACCGGTTGTTCGACCCCTCATGGTTGTTCGACCCATCATCATTGTTCCTCCGCTTCGTGAATTCGGACCAAGACGAATTGAAAACGTTTTTCCTCGATGGAAAACAGCTCGGGGTGCTCGCGTATCCGCTGGATGATTCCATCGTAGTACAACACGTTGGTTTTCGCTTCGTCGCGATAAATCAAATGACTCGGTCGCCAAGTCTGTAGATATTCCTCGATCTCCGTTTTGGACATCAGCCGATAAGGACGGATCACGCGATTTTCCCGCGCCGATCCCAGCGTCGGGTAATACCGAAACAGGCACGCGGCAACCCATTGTCCCGTTTCCAGATTCGCTTTCCGGGTCCATTGATCCACGGAAACTCCCCACTGCTGAAAATAGAAGTCAGAGAAGTTTCGGTGCCAAAATCGAGACCGCTGAAACGTCATCCCGCACAGACAGGCGCAACCCAGTATGACCATCAAAGGTAACGAAGGCCTCCAAACGGTACGGAACAGCAGGACCAACATGGCGAAAAAAGCCGCCGAGAGTCCCAGCCACCACCAGGGGCCGAAATCCACCAACAAAGGCATCTCGGTTTTGATGCCCAGCGGACCGGAGATGCGAAAGGCACCCGTGATTCGATGCGACCGTAAGGCGATGTCGATCACCGTCAAAGGCACCACGAAAGCGAAAACCGACCGATGCCCGATCCGTCGACTCAAATCAAGCATCATCCTGGCCAACACAATTGTGCCAACCACACCCACCGTCGTTCCGAAGCGAACCGAGTGGTACTGCGAATCAATCATGTCACGCGTTTCAGCAATGTGCTCGATCACGTTGGGCGTGATCAGGTACACGATCCAGGCGAGCCAACAAGCGACTTGGACCGACCCATCGACGCTGGGTATGGGAGGAGTCGTTTCTCGCTTTAACTTTCGCCAGATCCAAAGAGTCAGCGAAATCACCGGGACGGCGAAGACCGCCAGCGTGGTCAGCAAGCCGGTTTGCTTGATCCAAGCTTTCACCAACAGCCACCAAACCTCGCGATCGGCACCACGATACAGCGCGCTCCGTTCGTTGCCCGGGCGGAACTCCTGCCAATCATCCGTCAGGCCCAGAGCGGGGAACCCTTTGGGATAAAGCGGGGTTCCTGTCCAGACCCAATTGCGCCCGTACCAAAATCCGGCTAACGCTAAACCACAAACCAAGCAGCCGATAAACACCCAAGCGGCAGCGGTGATTCCGTGGCGACTCCATCCCCGGACCGCCAGCATCAACGCCACCACGCCGGCATAGCCCAACGCGTAATATTTCACCCCAGCCAACAGTCCCACCGCAAGGCACGCCAGCACCATGCCACCACGCCATTCGTCTTGCATGCCGCGGACCATCAACGTAAGCGTCGCCAGAAACAACGCCGCCACCGCGACATCGTTTCCTTGCGTCACCCATTGCCGCAGGACCACTTCATTGGCCAGCAGCGAGACGATCGCGAACCATCGAAACGACGCCGGAATTTTCAACTGCCGCATCAGATCGCTGGCGGACGCGAACAGCAACAAGACCACCGGCGCGTTGCTCAGGCCGGCATAGAAGTCACCGCTGTAGGCGGCCACCAGCCAGTAGGTCCAAAGCTCTTGGTTCCCCGGCACGTACCAAAACGCGCCGTGCCGCGATCGCAGCGTGTCGTACTGGATCCAATGATCGACCATCGGCAGGTGGTAGGCCAAAGAGTCCTGGTCATCAGGAAAAGCCAGCACGCCGTGCCAAAGTGTGAACGCCAGTGATACGGCGAGCAATGCCAGCCAAGCGATCCCCATCCCGCGCGGCGTCAGTACCGAAGTTCGCGTCGATCCGGTGAACTGAGCATTTTTCGATCGCTTCGCCGCGATCATGCCCACGACAGTCAGGACCCCGTAAAACGTGAGTGGTGACAGACGACCGGCCAAATCCAGAACAACGGCGGTCAGCACGATAGCGGACCAAGCCAGGGTCACGGCGATCACGATCCGCAAAGACCATTCGCGATCGTTCCGTGATCCTTTTTTGACGGGCAAAACCCGGCCGGCCTGTCGCCACATTCCCAGCAGGAAAACGAACTGGGATAATCCGTGACCGATACAAGCAAGCGCGTCGCGCGTCGCCAAGTCGCTTGTCAACCAGTCGCTGCCGGACGCGGCCATCATGCTGATGAGTATCGCTGTTTATAGATCATCGCTGCCAAACCGATCACGACGAACAAGCCTAGCGAGTACGGCCAGACCCGCCGCGTCGCAGGTTCCGGCATCCGTCCGGCCGTCAGTGAATCGGCTTCAATGTTCAGCGACTGAACCCGCACATGCAGATCCGCGTCCGTGTTCCCGTTGGTCGCCACCACCTGGATGCGTCGCAAAGGCCCCGAGGCCCCCGTGATTTTGGCAAAGGCAACGGAGCGCTTGCCAGCGGAGAACTCCAGGACGTCACCACGCCGGCGCAAAAAAAGTTCGCCACCGCGTGACGACGTCGGGCTTAGCTCCAAGACGTTTTGCTCACCGATCTCGGCTTCGACATCGTAATAAAAGCCACCATCGATCTTTCGGACGTGACCGAACATCACCTGGATCGGTAGATCGTCGTCCGTCGTTCCGGTCAGCCGCAGCAGGATGCCGTTGCGAGGTGCTTTCGGAGTGGCCGCGCGGATGATCTTGTAGTTCAGCGAAAGTTCGAAATCACCCACGATCCCGAACCGACTGACGACGCGCAGGTCGCCCATTTTTTCGTCTCGGCTACCCTTGAAGTTGATCTCCCAGCCCGAACGGTTCAAATCGGCGTAGGGCCTCAAGGAACCGTCAAAACGATCCCACATTGGGTCACCGGTCGTCCGCGGGCTGAACCGATATTGAAGCGTTTCCGCGTTCGTTCGACTCGTTCCTAACAAAAAAACGGAGATTGAAAGCAGGACAATTCCTACACGCCAAAGGCGAACCGGTTTGCATGACGTTCGTTTCATCAACCGACCGCGGGCTGCGACTTCGTCCGCGCGGGCGTGACCGCACGACTTGCCAGTTTCCAGCTCAAGAAGCCGATTCCGCAAATGAAGCCGATGGTACTCCACTGAATCCACTGATTGCTCGAATCGGCCGGAAGCAGGACGTAACCGCTTGCCGTCTTATGAACCCAATCTGAAGTGAAGTTGTCCATCGTTTCGTTGGTCGGATCGATGACTTGGTAGGTATCCCGTTTAGCGTCGTATCCGACGACAACATAGAAATGACCATCTTGTGGCCGCATGCCGATTTTTCCATGGCAGATGAACGGCATCGACAAACTTGCCAAGTCGTCTGGTTTGACGTATCGACAGTCCAAGTCGAACCCGATCTGCTCCGCCGTATTCAGAAGCGACTCAATCGATGCACCTCGCACCGGGTCCATGGGTGTGAGTTGAAAGATTTGATCGACATCGACCTCAGGACCGACCAACTTGTTCAGGACAAATAGCGCGAGCGGGCCACAGTCGTTACGTTTTCGCCAAGGAGGCTTCCAGTTGTACGGGTGGTCGTTCCCCACCATCTCGGCTGGTGTCGATTCTTGGTCGATAGGGCTTCGCGCAACGCTGGTACCCGCCAAGAAACATAGCATCGCGGTCAAGGCAAACTGGCCCGTGAAGTTTCGTTGAAGTACCTCGTTCATATCGCCATTCTCCGTCGTCGGAAGAGATAGACCGCCAGCAAAATGAAAAACATTGACCCGCAAAGAATCCACGGCAACCAAGCTGAACGACTTGGATTCATCTTTAACTGCACCGCTTCCAGGATCGGGCGTTCAAAAGGCTTTTCACCCTCTTCGGGAACTCGGTAGTTTTCCTTGCGAATGGTATCGTTTACCATGACGCCGGCAGGCAATTCAAAATTCGCAAGATCCAGCTTTTGGTCGAAAGAAACCTCCTGGACGGATAAGCCAATTTCTGCCGTGACTTTGTCCCAGATCGCTTCTCGCTCCGATGGCATGTTTGCGAACTTGAGAACAGTTTGTTTCATGGGTAAGAACAAGCCGGGTTTGACTTCCTTAAAATCCTGGTTGCGGATGTCAAGTTTCCTTGGCCCGCCTTCCTCCCAGTGGTATACTCTTCGCCTGATGGCGTAGTTCAATGCGGGATCGACCCACATCTTGTCCATTTGTGGCCATTCCAGAACCAAGCACTTCGCTCCATCCACCGTCACGGGTGTCGAGTTCATCCTATACTCGCCAGCGTGTTCCTCTAGATATGATGGGAGCTGTGGTAGACTGGTGGAGTCTCCAAGGACTTTGTTCGCTAACACGATTTCATAGTCACGGCCGACATCATTCGCTAGTGCGCGAAACGGATCTAAACCGCAATGATGGAAATAGTCGAACGAATGGAATAGGCCAAAGACAATCCTGTCGGCTGGGGCGACGGTCGCTGCACCCGCATCTAGAACATGTTCGACGTAATATCCTCGATCGAAGAGCTCAATTCTACCGCGTTCTGGGTCGTTAGCCGAAAGCACCGCATCCTTCTCGGTGTCCGCAAAGCAGGAATACACGTGCCAACGTGAATCATCCCTGTGAATGTCGTATCGTGCCAAAACATAGCCTCCGCTATACAAGCTCGGGGTTATGTTTTCCGATTTGTCTCGAACGTAGACAATATGAACGGGATCCTTTCCAAACACATCTTCATTCATTCGCTCGAAAGCCTCGGCAACGTCGGAGATTTGGACGCTCCATGCATGAGGATAGGGCAAGAATAAGCTGCTATAAAATAGGCACACGATCAATCGATATGGCATTGGTTTCTTGGCGTTTGTAGTAGACTGACGTTCCTGCTTTGGCGAAATGCATCATGCATTTCGCCAATTCTCGCTTTCGCTCTAAAGGGTGAGCTTTAGTAGCCAGAACACGCGATCTGTGTCGCTGACAGAACGTCCGTGCATCCTTCGTTGGTTACGCAAGGTTTCGCATCATGAGGATGCTTGTCACCGTCTTGGGTTCCGGTGGTTTCTCGGCATCCGCATCCTCCGGTCATGCAGCCGCCGTAACAGCGCGGGCTAACCTCCGGGTCAGACATGACGCACGTTCCGAACACGCTTGCTGTCTCCTGCGAACTGACGCCAGCACCTTGCGTTTCAAGCAGCGTCCCGCCTGTCAAACTGATTGCCAGCAACAAGACTGGCAATCCCAATAAAACCTTCATCTTTCACTCTCCCGTGCAAGGGGAATCGATTGTTGACCGTCGTCGGAACGTCCGAGACGATCCCATTCAGCGAATGGTTTGGAATGACGCATCAAACAGACGGCACGCGCCGCGTGCGAGCAGGGAAGCGTCGTTTTGAATGTGGGTTTGCTTAGTTCGCCGAGCATTGATAGCTTGCGTTTCAGTCCCAGAAGAGCACGGGTAATAACCGCATCGGCAGGCCGCAGCTCTCGCGGCGAAATGCTTATCCATTCCAGGTGATGGCCGGTGATTGTAATCACGTCGGCGATCGGTTCGCCGTAGATATACAGATGCCTCGTCAGCAGAATTCGTGGGTTTGGTTTGGCTCGGGTAGCTTTCCGAGCTG
>CAYVRC010000210.1:0-9181 GCA_964453205.1 uncultured Pirellulaceae bacterium
TCCGGGCTTTATTTTTGATACGCATTTTGCAGAGCGCGGACGGTTTGGCCGCCTCGCTTGATCACCGTCGCGGCGGATAGGCGAAGTTGCCGAGCGATCCGGCCGAGGCGGGTTTGCAAGTCTTGCGAGCTGATGAACTCGAGGTCTTCGTCGACGAAGTCCAACCCGGCTTCGACGTCGGCCAGCAAATCCAGCAGGTCGCTCCGCATCGTTTCCAAAGGACGCGACAGATTCCCGGCGAGTTGCTGCAAGGCGTGGTCGAGCGCCCCGCGACCCTGGGCATCGATCACACCCAGAACGGCTTCGGCCTGGGTCAAGTCGAGCCTCCCGGCCAAGAACGCCCGCAGCGTGAATTCCCCCGGCCCGGCCGGCCGGCCGCCCGCCGCGACGACCGCGTCGACGATCGATTCCAACACCGGCAGCGATCCGACGACATGGATCTCCGCCGCCATTTGACCCGTGTAGCTGCTGGCGGTCGGCCACAGCAGCACATCGGCCTGAACGGTCCCGATGGGTGACCCACAGAGGACTTGTCGCGTTTGACGTCGCGGCCTGATCACGTCCGCCGGCGATGTGATGGCGTCGACGATCTTGATCGCTTCGTCGCCGGACAATCGCACGATGCCCCTCGCCGCCGGTGCAAGCGGCGAAGCGATCGCGACGATGGTGTCTTCGGTTTGCAGCATCCGCTTACGGGGTTGCCGCAGCCGATGCGTCTGTCGTCACGAACCGCTGCGTGGACGAAGAATCGTCTGTCTTCGTGGCGACGCCTTCCGCGACACTCGGACCGGCTTGCTCCAAAGCGGCCAAGACGCCGGACTGGCTGACCAAATCTCGCAAGATGATCGGCTGGTCGGGTTGCGAACCGGGATAGATCACCAACAACGGAATCGAGTTGCTGTTCAATTCCGTCAGCTTCTCCTTGATCTCCGCACTCCGGTCGCTCCAATCGGCCAACATCGGCACCGCGTCGAGCTGTTCGATCATTTCCTTGGTCGCTTCGGTGTCGATCGCAAAGGCGGTGTTGATTTTACAGTTCACGCACCAACTGGCCGTGAAGTCCAGCATCACCGTGCGGCCTTCGGCTTGCAGCGATTGCAGGCGGGACTCGTTGTAAGGTTCCCATGCGATCAATTCATCGCCCGGATCTCTGGGCGACAACGTCGCGAACGCGGCAAAACCGATCACAGCCGCTGCCGACAAACCACCGATCCAAGCCATCGTGCGTTTCTGGATTCGATCCCAGGACGGAACGCGACCGATGATCCAGCAACCGAACCAAACGCCGATCAGGGAAACGAAGACGGGCAGTTTCAGTTCGTCCTTGAATCCGGCAAAGAAGAAAGCGACGGTGCCCAGCAGAAAGAACGCCAAAAACTCTTTGAAAGTCTCCATCCAGCCGCCCGGTTTGGGAAGCCATGCGACCAGTTTCGGGTTCAATCCGATGATCACGTAAGGCAACGCCATTCCCAGCCCGACGGTCATCATGACCAGAAACTGTTGCGGCCCGCTCAGCAAAATCGACAGGCCGAAAATGGATCCCAACAGCGGTCCGCTACACGGCGTCGCCAGAACGGTCGCGAAAATGCCTTTGGCAAAAGCCCCCGGGTAACCCTCGCGGCTTTGCAATTCTTGCGACGTCTTTCCCGCAGCCATGCCGGGCACCGGAATTTCCCAAACCCCGAAGTAGCTGAGCGCCAACGCGAACAAAACCAGCGTCAGGCCGAGCTTGAACGGAAAGAACGTGAACTGTTGGCCCCACGAAAAGCCGACGCCGACGGCCAAAGCGGCCAGCACCACGAACACCGAAAGGATACCGAGGGCGTACACCATGTTCAGCATGAAAACGCGTCGCCTGTCTTCGCCGCCTTGCTGCACAAAGCTCATGACCTTGAGGCCGACGACCGGCAACACGCACGGCATCACGTTCAGGATGATGCCGCCGATAAAAGCGAACAACAACATGGTCACCAGCGAATAGCCGCCGGCGCCCCCGCCACCGGTCCCGACGCCCCCTGGAGCCACCGTCGCATCGACCGGTTCGTCGTCGCCACCGGGGCGGTCGACCCATCGGATCGTCGCCGCTTCATCGGCCGCCGCGCCGTAGGACGTCGCGGTCAATCGCACCGCTTCGCCGGCGCGAATCGTCCCCGCCTGTGCGTCGACTTTCAGCGGCACGGCGAACTTGAGGGCCATCGGTTGCCGGCAACTGGTGTCCGTGCAAGCTTGGTAAATGATCATGCCCTGCAGCGTCGCATCGCCGCCGGCCGCGTCGTCGGTCAGCGTGACGGGCAGTCGCCAAGTCACGTCGCCTTCGTGGTACTTGATCGGCGGCAAGCCTTCAAACAGGACCGTGCTGACCGTCTCGCTTTTCGTCTCGGGCGCTCCGACCAACAATCCCGCCTTGTCGGTCAAGACGAAACCGGTCGAAGATTCTTCGCCGCTGACCGACGAAGCGTAAACGTGAAATCCCGCATCGGGATCCGCCCGAAACACGATCGCCGCGTCGCCCTTTTCGTCGGCGGTCGAGTCGTCGATCCAAGCGGTCCACTGAACGACGTAATCTTGATCTCGAAACGTCGTCGAGTTCTTCGCCGGAGCGTCGGCCGCACTTTCGGCCGCGGGAGCGTCGGCAGCGACAGTTTCGTCATCGGCTTGACCGGTAAATTGCCAACCCGTACCGAGGCCGGAATCGTCGCCGAGGGACAACTGCGGAAACAGCTCTCGGGCCTCCTGCGTTTGAGCTTCCTCGGCCGGCGTCTCGTCCGCCGGCGCGGCGGTCGCCGATCGTTCGTGTAGCATCGGGGAAAAAGCCAAAAGCATGGCCAACGTGGCGGCAAGGCCGGCGGCCGGCCACGTGATCGTCATGATAGGTTGAAGTCGTTTCCGCACCGTCGATTTTCTCCCATCGAAAGGTCTGATCGCGGCGGGGAAAGCCGGCCGAGCCGCTGCGTCCACCGCTACCGCGAAATTTTGAGTGCTGGCGCCGCCAGCGTCAACGATCAAGAATCGTCCGCGAAGGCCCGCCAAAGCCAGATCAGTTCTTCCATACGACGGACCAACACGCCAGGACCAGCCGAAAACGACCTGCGTTCCAGCACGACCCAGGTGACCCAGTTCGCCAAGGCGATCGACGTCGATACGGCGACCAAGTCTCTCGAAAGTTGTTCCTGGCGGGGTGAAAATGGACAAATTCGGCGATAACCCGCCATGCCCCGTGACCAAATGGCTGACATCAAATCCGTGAAACCGCCCGCCGGATCCGTCGACGACAGCGGCCCTGCGGAGCCCAACTTGGTCCCCCCGACGAGGGCGTTTTTCAGTGGCCAAAGAAAACTGCCGCACCACCGCGATAAATCCACCGCCGGGGAGTCGATTCGCAGGGCGTCGAAATCGATCAGACCGCCGACCGTCGGCACGCCCGCCTGCGTTTCGAACAAAACGTGATCGCGATGGACGTCCCGCAGGACCATGTGCACCGGCGTCGGCCTCTCCGCCCAACGCGTCAAAACCGCCCGCATCGACGCCTCCCGCGACGACCACTCGCTGCGCAGCAACTCGATCGCTTCGGTCCAGACGGCGGCGGCCGGTGCGGCCTGTGAAACATCCGGCGGCAAAAGTTTTTTCAGACTTTGCGTCAGCAACGAAATCCGCCGACTCCGCTGGGCGACCGCTTCCGGGATGCCGACCTTGTTGCCCAGTGTCGCCGAGATCAATTCGGGGTCGGCGGCGACAGGCGGCTGAAAAGCTTGATGAAATCGGGCGATCGCCTCGGCACCGATGTCGACGCAGGTCAACAAGTCTTCTTCGTCGTGCCGCTCCGCTTGCTCGACGTTCCAGGCCGGGCGGCCCGGCATCCACTGACTCATTTCCCAACGTCCGTCCGCGCCCAGGTCCAACAGGGACGGTCCGACGCGATGGCCTTCGCCCAGCGGATCCACGGTCGACATTTGCGGGACGATTCGGCAACCCCCGGCCCGGGCGTGGGCCAGCGCTTGATGGATCTCAAGATAACGCGACGTTCGTGCCTCGACCGGCAGTCGTTTGAGCGCCCAAGCGGAGCTTTCCGACGCATCCAAACGATACACGGTGGCGCCGCTCATCCCCGGCGGCATCGCCGTCAGCGTGGCCGTCATCCCCAGCGGCCGGCAAGACACGAAACACCTCGCCGCACGCCAAGCGGGGTCCAGCGGCGAAACCGTCATTCCGGGTCCTCCGGCGCGGCCAAACGATCACGCACGAATTCGTTTCGTAACGGGGATCCGAGAATCGTTAATCGCCGTCGGGCCGACGGGTCCGAGCTCGCGTCACGTGCGACGGAGTCGTCTGGATCCCAATCGAGGTGCACCCACAGGGTTTGCGGCGGCATCAGCGATTCGAAACGGTCGGCCCACTCGATCACCACCAGCGGCAACGAAGCCGGTGCGGCGAGCCTCGGCCCCGCCGAAGTCGACGGGGCGACAGGTTCCAACAATTCTTCCATGCCCGCTTCGAACCACTCGTCTTCGTCCGCGATCCGATACGCATCGACATGGTGAAGTTCGATCACCAACGTCTCATCGGCCTCGGTGTGTAGATGGCCCCGATGGGTCTGCACCAGGGTGAACGTGGGACTGGTCACCGCGGCGACGTCGATGCCGAGTGCCGACGCGATCGCTTGAGTCAATCGCGTCTTGCCCGCGCCCAACGTGCCGACCAGTCCGATCACCCTCGGGATGGCACACGAAGATGCCGGATCGTCGGGGCCGGCCGAGACACGAAACGGATCGCCGAGAAACAAGGTTTGCATCAAGCCGTCGGCGAAGCGATCCAGTCTCGGCAGGTCGATGTGATTGCGAACGATCGCGGTCATCGGCCGCTTCAATCTGCCAAGTTACTGTCGAAGACGCGGACTTCCGCCCACGTGTCCTTCATCTCGGCGATGAAGGCAGAATGACGATCGGCGACTTGGTAAGCGTCGTGCGACACGCGGTCCTTGAACACCGTGTGCAACGCGACATCGTAGTCCTGATTGACCGGTCTTTGGTAATCCGGTTCGCGGGTCCCCACGTCAAAGCCGACCATGCCGTCGTGGCCGGTCAAGTATTTTTGACAAGCGGCGACCAAGGCGGCCGCCGACTCTTCGTTGCGATCTTTCAAGGTGAAATAGACGTCGTGCGCTAAACGCGGCATGGCAACAGATTCCTTCGACGGGATTCGGAAAGGCTTCGATTGTTCTCCAAATCCCACGACTCCGCAATCATCCGTTACTCATCCAGCGAATCGCGATTGGAGTATTTCTTGGAATGATCGCGTCGGCTCAAGCCGGCCCGGTCCATCAAGGAACTCTTCAGCAATTCTTCGACGTAATCGTCATCGGCCGGCGGCGGTCCGAATGCCCCCAAGGCCTGGGGCTCGTATTCCAAGATGTAGTGGTGCTTGGCGAACGAGATCCGGGATTTCGGATCGGCCCGCTTTCGCATGATCTGTTTATCGTCGACCTTGGTGCCGTTGCGACTGCCCAGATCTTTGATGAACCAGTAGCCTGATTCCAGCGAAAGCCGACAATGGGAACTGGACACGTTGGGAAATTTCAGCTGGATATCGCACGTCGGCCGTCGGCCGACCAGCAGTTTTTCTTTGATCAAAGGGATGGGGTCACCGCCGCCACAGGGCGTCAGTTGACCGTACTTTCCGGCGAATTCGGGAAACTCGTGGTCTTGCACGTCGGACTCTTGCGGAAAAAGAACAAAAACAAGTGAAAAAGAAGGTCGGCGTCATTCAAAAAAAAAGACCCTTCCCTGATGAAAACGTCGATCCACCGACCGATGCACTCATTTTTGCCGGAAAATCTGCGTTGACAAGCGTTCCCGTTCCCCCGTCGGCGAATTCGGCGGACCGTCTGGCCTGGCAATCCGAAGGTTTGGTCTTTAACGCTTTTGGCGCCTCTCTCCGGCGACGATTCGGCGGTCGCATCCAGCGGATCAGCATCGACGCTGGATTCACGTGCCCCAACGTCGACGGGGCCGTGGCACGTGGCGGATGCAATTTCTGTGACAACCGTTCCTTCAGCCCGTCGCGGCGGGTGCGGCTGAAACGCGTCGCCGAACAACTCGACGCGGGCATCAAAACGGTTCGCCAGCGGTACGACAAGGTCCAAGGATTCATCGCGTATTTTCAGCCGGCCACGAACACCTACGCCCCGGTCGATCAACTGGCCGAGATCTTTCAATTGGCCCTGACGCACAGCCCCGAGATCGTCGGTTTGGCCGTCGGCACGCGGCCGGATTGTGTCCCCGACAGCGTGCTGGATTTGCTGGAAGACTTGGCCGCCCGACATCACGTCTCGGTCGAATTCGGCATGCAGACGATGCACGAGGACGGCCTGCGTTGGATGAACCGCGCACACAGCCACGCCGATCAAATCAATGCGATCGACCGGGCGCGAGATCGCGGTTTTGAATGTTGCGTCCACATCATTTTGGGAACGCCCGGTGAAAGCCACGCGATGATGATGCAGACGGCGGACGAAGTCGCCCGACTGGGTTTCGATGCCGTTAAGATCCACAATTTGTACGTCGTCGAAGGCACGCCCTTGGCCGACGAAGTCCGCGCGGGAACGTTGCCCTTGATGTCACGCGACGACTACGTGCAAACGGTCGTGGATTTCCTGGAACGCTTGCCGCCGGAAATGATCGTCGAACGGGTCAGCGGTGAAGCTCCCAAAGGTTTCTTGGTGGAACCGAAATGGTGTCTGGAGAAGTCGAAGCTTCGCTTGCAGATTCATGCCGAATTCGCACGTCGTCATTCGCGACAAGGTCAGTTCTATCAAACGCCCGATCCCTTGCCGACGCTGCGACCGCGCCCGGCCGACACAACGCCTGATGCGATTCGCCAGCGGATCGAAGTCCGCGGGCGATTGCCTGTTTTGAAGATGGACGCGACGAAAGACTGAACCCGCTTCGAACGTGACGAACCCGCGATCGGTGGTTCGGCCGACATCGCCGTGTCGCCGCGGGGAACGCCGGCCCAGCGCCGTGGCTTTCATGCTTCCCAGGTGGCCAAGGTCGCCGCGTACGCTTGCAGTTTCGGTTTGTTCTTTTCCAGCAAAGCCAAGCCGATCAACAGCAAGATGCCGGTCGTGATGCCGAACGCCCACCACGGCCAGACCGCGTCGATCGCCTGTTGGGCGTGCCAGACCATGCTGAGCAAACCGATCAACACGAACATCGTTCCCAAATACAAGAACGATTTGATCCGCAGCACCACGCCGGCCAACATGCCCGTGAGCGCCAACGCGATCAGCACGATCGGACCGGCGATCGTCGCACCGACGTCGGCGATCAACATGTCGGCCGTGCTGCTAACGAAAATCACCAAGGTCGCGGCGGTGCGTATCGCCGTCGCCGCCGCGGCGCCAAGTTTGTGGCGACTGAAGTGCGTCATTCCCATCACGCACACCGCCGGCGGGATCAGCCAGGCTTGAGGATGCGAAAGAAATCCCCAGCCGGGAACTTGGACCAACCAGATCCACAACGCCGCGTTGCCGAGAACGATCCCCGTCATCCGCGGGCCGCTGCGTTTCCAAAGCAAGGAAACACCGAAATAGTAAGCCGCCGCGATGACCAAGAACCATTCGTAGGGCACTTCGCCTTCGCCGAAAGCCCATGTCACCAGCCTTCCCCCGCCCGACGTGCCGAACCAAAGCGTCATCCAAAAGCCCAACAGCGGGATCAGCGGCAAGAACAAGGCCGTGCGACGCAGTTGCAATGACAACACCTCGTCGCGGCGACGTGACGCCCATTCGGTGCAAGCGACGCTCACGAACGCCAAGCCCATGACCAGATACGGCCAGTACGAACGCAGACCCGCGAAAGCCCAATCGGGTCGACACAGGTACGTGTGCGACCAAGTCACCAACGCGAAACCTTGTGCGGCCAAGATCAAGACGGTCCGTGCCTGATCGCTCAGCCGCAAACGCTGCCGCAAAAATCCGCCCGGCCCGGTCGCCATGGCGACGGCGCCCGACAGCAGACTGAACATCCCGGTGACCCAGGCGACGACGACCACCAGCGGTGTCGCCAATTCCGGCAACCCGAATTCCGGCGTCCGTTGAATCTTTTCCAAGACGAGCATCGCAAAGGTGGACATCACGCTGACGCCGGCGGCGAAAATCACGCCACGGCGGATCGCCTCGTTCCAGCGTTTCGCGATCGTGTCACCCATCGCTTTGGGAATCGCGATGATCAACGTGGGCACCATCACGACCATGGCCACCACACAACGCATCGCTATCGACAAGGCGACGTGACGATCGTCCAGCGATTCAATCACCGCCATCCAACCCACGATCGAAACCCCGCTGATCACGGCCAGCGTTTGCAGACGCCGTTGAGCGGGTCGCCAGGCGAAGCGAGCCAGTTCGGCCGACTCGGCGAACACCAAAACGAAAGCCGCAAAAGCCCCCAAACAAAGATGCCCGGCACGCAGGTTGCCGACTTCGGCCAACCGCAAAGCCGTGAGAATCGAAAGTCCGGCCGAACCGATCCCCACCATCAGCGTCGCCCGCACGGCCGGTCCGATCACCACGACCTTGCCGCCCGCCAAACGGCCTAGCGCTTGTGTCAACGGCGATAGCGCGTAAGTCCATGCTGCCGACACGATCCCAACGCCCAGCAAAGCCGCCGCGATCGTCGTTCCTTGATCCAGCGACAACAGGATCGATACTTTCACGACCACGAAAGCCGTCGTGACCGATAACAAACCGACCATCGCCATCGGCGTGAATCGACGTCCGTAGCGGAAACCGCTGGTCAACCAAACGGCGGACGCCGATACCGCGACCAGCAAAGCGAAAGGCCAGTCCGTGGCCGTGGCTGACGCCGACATGCGATCGACCGACTGAACGATCAACATCAGGATCAGCGTCAAGATCACGGCGGCCAGACTGGTATCCGGCAGGCAAACTTTTCCACTCCGCTCGCCACCGCTGGACAATCGCCACGCGATCAACCAGGCCGCGATCCAGCCGATCCCCGAACTGATGACGGCCGTTTCGGTCCAACCCGATCCGATCGTCCGGGCGATGAAAAGGGATCCGCCCAACGCCACGCCGATGCCGCCTAGATAGCTTGTGACACGCATCAAGCGACACCACGGGGTCCCCGCCTGCCGATGCCGACGCGCCGTCAAGGCGACCGAC
>CAYVRC010000211.1:0-9154 GCA_964453205.1 uncultured Pirellulaceae bacterium
CGTCTTCTTTAGCGATTCAGGAAGCGTTGCCGTCGAGGTCGCGATGAAGATGGCGATGCAGTTTCATCGGCAACGCGGCGCACCGGAGCGGACGCGGTTCGTCGCCTTCGAGAACGCCTACCACGGCGATACCACCGGGGCGATGTCCCTGTGTGATCCGCGACGCAGCATGCACGCGGAATTCGCCGGCGGGCTTTTGCAACAGTTCCATTTGCCCCTGCCCGTTGACGAGGAATCCGAAGCGATTCTCGAGCGGACGCTGCGCAAACGCGGCGACGAGATCGCCGGCGTGTTCATCGAACCGATGGTCCAGGGGGCCGGCGGGATGCGATTTCATGATGCCGACGTGGTTCGGCGAACTCGCGCCGCTTGTGACCGGCACGGCGTGTTGATGATCGCGGATGAATTGGCGACCGGGTTCGGACGCACCGGAACCATGTTCGCGATCGAAGCGGCCGATGTCGTTCCGGACGTGCTGTGTCTGGGAAAATCCTTGACCGGGGGCGCGATCGGCATGGCGGCGACCGTCGCGACAGACCGAGTTTTTCAAGCGTTCTGGTCGGACGATTCCGCGTCGGCGTTGATGCACGGCCCGACCTTCATGGCCAACCCGCTGGCCTGTGCGGCCGCCAACGCTTCGCTGGACCTGTTCGAGCAACAGCCACGACTGTCCCAAGCCTTGGCGATCGAAACACAGCTCCGCCGGGAACTGGCGCCGGCCCGAGACATTCCCGGTGTCATCGACGTCAGGTGCCGCGGCGCGATCGGCGTGATCCAAGTCCGACGGCTCGAACGTCTGGACCGGTTGCGGGAACAGTTCGTCCGACGAGGCATCTGGATCCGCCCGTTCGGAGACGTGATCTACACGACGCCCGCGTTGACGATCGACGCTCAGGCCTTGAATCGCATCACGACCGCCATGGTCGAAGTCACACGTGATCACTTTTGCCCGGCGTGATCGTCGACCGACCAAGTCTGATCCGACGCCTTCGAATCGGTTAGACTAGGACGGCGGAGAACGTCCGGCCGCATCCGAGTCAAACCGATCGCCTCACGTCGACTCGGGGCGGCAGCGTTCACGATCAAGATCTTCAATCCGACCCATCGATCTTCTGGTGACTCAAGTGTTGAAATTCGTCGCATTGGCTTGTCCGCTGGTCGTCGGTTTGTCCCTATCGACGACGGCGGAGGACGAGACGCTGCGGAAATCCCCCGAAGCTTCCGGCGATTCCGCTTACCACCGACAAGTGCGGCAGTTGCTTCCGGTGGCTTGGTGGTCATTCGATCGCCAAGACGCGGTGCTGGGGAGTTCCGAAGGCGGCATCGAATTCGGAACCCCCGGTCCGGATTCGAAACACTCGAAATCCTTTGACGCGCCCAACCGGGCCGCCCGATTTTCGGTCGACGGGAAAAGTCCCGGCGTCATCCGGGTCGAAGACGTCGGTCCCGGCAGCCAATTCGACTTCGACAACGGCGACCCGATCACCATCGAAGCCTGGGTTCGTCCCGATAAAGATTTGCGAAACGGCGCGACGATGTACGTCCTGGGCAAAGGACGCACCGGCAATCCGGGGCGACAGGCGGACAATCAAAACTACGGGTTTCGCTTGTTCCGATCGGGCGATTCGGTGTTGCTCAGTTTTCTGTTCCGCAGCCGCGAAGTCGGGGCCCACAAAAGTGACTGGCACCGTTGGGATTCGTCGGCGGGGTTTGCACTCGATTCCAGTTGGCATCACGTGGCCGTGACTTATGTGTTCGGTGAACCGGACAGCATCAGCGGTTACATCGACGGCGAGCGCGTCGCGGGCCGATGGAATCCGTCCTACGCGGGCAAGACGATCCATCCGCCGATCGTCGATGACGACGACCTCTGGGTCGGGTCGTCGATGGGCATGAGTGCCGGATCCAGTTTTCGCGGCGAGTTGGATGAGGTCGCCTTGTATCGACGTGTGCTGACGCAGGAGCAACTGTCCCAACGTCATCCGATCGAGCCGTACCGCCCGAGTTTTGAAGAGGGACAAATCGAACCGCACCAGGTGCGGGTGGAGATCGTCGAGAATCTGGCCGAGACCGGTTCCTGGCCCAAGCGGTTTGCCGAACCGTCGTTGGCCTATCAAGAAGCGGCGTTCGGCTTCTCGCAGGTCCCCGAAAAGTATGTCGACGCCGGCGTCCGCGGGGCCTGGACCAACCCGTTTTTGATCCGCGCCGCGGCGAAGATTCATGTGCCCAAGGGTCCGCAGGAATGGCTGCTGCGTGTCCGCGGCAAAGGCAGACTGTGGTTGGATGATCGGGTGATCGCCGAGATCAATTTCGGACATTTCGGAGGCGGGGGCCACAACGACGTCGGAGACGCGGTGGTGGTCCAGGGCGATCACCTGAGATATCTGGGTCCGGGAGATCGCGAGCAGTTGGTTCCGATCCGAGGTGACGGCAAAGAGCACTTGGTCGTGCTGGAGATGATGGCCGGAAACGGGCAAGTCCGCGCGACCATCGGCGAAACCAGTCTGAGCGTCCGGCAACCCGACGGGACGTTCCGCTTGCTGACGCCCGGTGACCGGAACGTTCCGCTGACCGACGATGGCTGGGAGAAGTTTCGACGCGAAAGGGCGGCGTTTTATCGAGATCTCGACCGTTCACGTCGATCCGAGCTGCGAGCTTCCCAGGCGGATTACTGGGATTGGCGTCACGAGCGGGCCCGCCAACGGCTGACGGACGAATCCCGCGCCGGCGAACCGACGCCACCCCGAAACAGCGTCGATGATTTTCTCGCCGCGGCCTGGGCGGAGTCGAACGAAGCGACGGAACGACTTTCCGGGCAGGTCGACTATGCCACGCAAATCAAACCGATCTTGGCCGAGCATTGCTTTCGTTGTCACGACAAGAAATCCAAAGGCGGACTTCGTCTCAGTTCCCGCGCCGCCGCTTTGCGAGGCGGGGAATCGGAATGGCCAGCGATCGTCCCGGGTGATCCCGGCGAAAGCTATCTGCTGGAAGTGATCGATCCCGATGCGGGCGGCAGCATGCCTCCGCAAGGCGATCCGTTGCCCGAGGCGGAACGGGAATTGATCGCGCGGTGGATCGAACAAGGCGCGTCTTATCACGAGGCCGGCGGGCCGATCGTGCCGAACGAAGTGATCGATGACCTCGCGTTTCTACGCCGTGTTTCCCTCGATACCGTCGGCGTGGTCCCCAGCCCGCAAGAAATCGAACGATTCCTTCGCGACCCGGCCGATGACCGACGGACCGACGCGATCGATCGTTTGCTGGCGGATGATCGTTGGGCGGATCACTGGACCGCTTATTGGCAGGACGTGTTGGCGGAGAACCCGAACATCTTGAAGCCGAGTTTGAACAACTCGGGACCCTTCCGCTTTTGGATCCACGAAGCCTTGCTGGACAATCTGCCGATGGATCGTTTCGTCACCGAGTTGGTGATGATGAAAGGCGCGGCGAAAGCGGGGGGACCGGCCGGTTTCGCCCTGGCGGCGCAGAACGACGTCCCGATGGCTGCCAAAGCGCACATTCTGGGCACCGCGTTTTTGGGAGTCGAGATGAAATGCGCGCGTTGTCATGACGCGCCGTATCACGAATCCAAGCAACAGGATTTGTTCCAGCTGGCCGCAATGCTTCAACGTGATCCCATCGAATTGCCGGCGAGTTCTTCCGTGCCGGCGACCACTTTCGAAGGCCGGACCCCGTTGATCGAGATCACGTTGGCCCCCGGGTCCGCCGTCGATCCCGCCTGGCCGGAGCCGTTCGCTCATGCCTTCCTGTCGGACGTCGACGCGGAACTGCTGCGTGATTCGGGTGACTCCCGCGAACGTTTGGCCGCCATGATCACGGCTCCGCAGAACGAGCGTTTTCCCAAAGTGATCGTCAATCGACTCTGGAAACAACTAATGGGAGCCGGCCTGGTGGAACCCGTCGACGACTGGGAAGCTTCGTCGCCCGTCTATCCGGAACTGCTCGATTGGCTGGCCTCGGAACTGGTCCTCAGCGGTTACGACCAAAAGCACGTCGCCAGACAGATCCTTCGATCCGAGGCTTATCAGCGACGCGCGGTCGCGACGGATCCGTCATCGCAACCGAACTTTTCGGCACCGCTGCAACGTCGGATGGCTGCCGAACAAGTCGTCGATTCGCTGTTCGCCGTCGCCGGCATTCCGCTGGAATCCGAAGAGTTGACGATGGACAACGACGGCACGCAGCGGGAAAGTACGATGATCAGTCTGGGGCATCCCCGCCGGGCCTGGGAATTCACCTCGTTGTCCAACGAACGTGATCGGCCCAGCTTGGCTTTTCCCAAAGCGCAAGCGATCGTCGACGTGTTGGAAAACTTCGGCTGGCGGGCGTCCAGGCAGGAACCGGCCAGCGGTCGCGAGGTGTCGGCCAATGTCCGACAACCCGCCATCATCGCCAACGGTTCGGTCGGAGTCTGGGTGACCACCCTCAGCGAAGACCACGCCGTCACGGTGCTGGCCACGCAGAGCGAACTGTCGCTCCATGAGTTGATCGATCAGGTCTTTCTGCGTGTCCTGACCCGGAAACCTGATCCACAAGAGAAACGTTTGTATTCGAACCTCTTACAAGCCGGGTTCGAACAGCGAATCATCCCGCCGGAAAAGCGACAGCCCGAAATCCGGCGAAAACCTCTGCAACACGTTTCGTGGTCCAATCACTTATCCGAAGAAGCCAACCGAATCAAAATCGAGCTGGAAAAACGTGCCCGCCAGGGCGACCCTCCGACGGTCGCCCTCCGAGCGGATTGGCGACGTCGCATGGAAGACATGTTATGGGCGCTGATGAACTCACCGGAATTCGTTTACTTACCTTAGGGAACGACTCATGAAACGAAGACAGTTTTTGTCCGTCGCCGGTGGCGCGGGTCTGGCCGCCGCGTCCGCCGCATCGCGTGCCACGGAAACCCGTCAAGCCGACAGCGGCTTTCCGTCGGGCCAAGCCGAACACGTGATCCACATTTGGCTCGGCGGCGGAGCGGCCCAGATCGACACTTGGGATCCCAAGCGGATCGGCGACGCCAAGTCACGCCGCGCGGGCAGCTATTATCCTGCGATCGATACGGTCGTGCCTGGCGTTCAGGTTTGCCAGCACCTTTCCGCCTGTGCCAAGGTGATGGACCAGATCACCGCGGTCCGCACCGTTCATCACGACGTGGTCGATGAGCACGCGGCCGCGTCCAACCGCATGCACACGGGGCGGAACGTTAGTGGCACGACCGTTTATCCTTCCCTGGGATCGATCGTCGCATCCCAACGAGGGCCGGCGGCCGACGGCGTACCCGCCTATGTCGTGATCGGCTATCCCAATTTTTCTCGTGGCCCCGGATTCCTCGGATCCAAAGCCGGATTCCTGTACTTGTTGGACACCGAGGCGGGACCGGCCGGCTTGAAACGTCCCGACGGCATTTCCGCCGACCGACAATCACGTCGCGAACAACTTCTGGGCGCGATGCGGAAACGTGCCCTGGAGGCGCGGGACGAAACCGCCGTGGCGGCGTACGACGACGTCCTGCAGGAGAGCTTGCGACTGGCGGGGCCGAAATTCATGGAAGTCTTTGACCTGCAATCGGAGCGACCCGACCTGCGAAATTCCTACGGGGGAGAGTTCGGCCAACGTTGCTTGCTGGCCCGCCGCTTGATCCAACGGGGAGTGCGATTCCTCGAGGTGTCCCACAACATCAATTTCGTCAACGGAACCGGATGGGACACGCACAACGACGGCCAGCTGAAACAGCACCTGTTGATTCAGGAACTGGACACGGCCATGTCCACGCTGATCGCTGATTTAAAAGCCCATCGCTTGCTCGACAAAACGTTGATCGTCGTGAACACGGAATTCGGTCGCCCGGCGGGGTTTGACGGCGGCGGCGGTCGAGGCCATCAAGGGTCGACGTTTTCGGTCGTGCTGGCCGGCGGCGGTTTGCGGCACCGTGGGGCCTGGGGCGTCACCGACGAACTGTCAAAAAAGCCGATCGAAAACCCGTGTGGCGTACCCGATCTGTTCGCCACCGTCCTGGCCGACGTGGGCATCGATCCCCGCAAAGAGCTTTTCGATGGTGACCGGCCGGTTCCGATCACCGATCAAGGGACACCGATCGCCGACCTGTTTGCTTGAACGCATCCCACAGTCCAGCCTCTTTTTTTTCCGTTCGTCACCAGACATGCACCATCGTCGATTGAACCCACTTTTCGATTCCCATGCTTGTCCCTCGATTTGTCACCTTCGCGGTTTCTGGGCGACGTTGGTGGTGGGATGGTTCGGAATCGCCGGGCCGGGTGTCTGCGACGGGCTGATCGCCGCGCCGCCGACGGCGGCGTCAAAGACGGGCGAGACTCGCTCAGCAGCCGAAGCGGTCGATTTCCGACGCGACGTGTTTCCCATTTTTCGTCGCGATTGTCTGGAGTGCCACGGCGAGAAGGAACAAGAAGCGGGGCTCCGGCTGGATTCCGAAGCGGACTTCGTCGACGCCGGCGTGATCGAAGTGGACGAACCCGACCAGAGCGAACTGCTGCGACGCGTGACCTTGCCGCGGGGGCACGACGAAGTGATGCCGATGGTCGGCGAGCCGTTGGTCGAGCGGGACGTCGACACGATCCGTCGCTGGATCGCGCAAGGCGCCCCATGGCCCGACGATTTCACGCCGCCGCCGCACTGGGCGTACGTGGCTCCCGTGCGACCCGAACTGCCGGCGGTCGATGACCCGAACTGGGAACGCACGCCCATCGACCGCTTCGTGTCGGCCGGGTTGGACGATCGTGACCGGGCGCCGTCGCCGCGTGCTCCGGCGGCGACGTTGTTGCGGCGAGTCCACTTGGACCTGATCGGGTTGCCTCCCTCTCCCGCCGAAGTCGCCGACTTTGTCGCCGATCCGTCCCCAGCGGCTTACCGGCAAGTCGTCGATGATCTGCTCTCGCGGCCTCAGTTCGGCGAACGCTGGGCGCGGCATTGGTTGGACCTGGCTCGCTACGCCGATTCACACGGCTTCCAGCGAGACAACTTGCACGAATTGTGGGCGTATCGCGACTGGGTCATTCGCGCCATGAACGACGACATGCCTTTCGATCAGTTCACGATCGAACAGCTTGCCGGCGATTTGTTGCCCGATCCCACGGAATCCCAGCGGATCGCGACCGGATTCCACCGCTGCTCGCCCACCAACGTCGAAGCGGGATCGCTTCCCGAAGAAACACGCATCGAACAAGTGATCGATCGCGTCAACACGACCGCCACGGTGTGGTTGGGGTCGACGCTGGAATGTGCCCAATGTCACGACCACAAATTCGATCCGTTTACCAGCAAGGACTACTACCGACTGCTGGCGTTTTTCAACAACACACAGCGGGAAGCCGACCGCACCGACCCCCGGAAAGCCAGCTCGATCGCCTTTCAAGGCCCGTCGATGCCGCTGGCCGATCCGGAACTCGACGTGGCCCGTGCCGAACTTCGGTCGCAAGTCGAACGACTGGAAGCCCAGCGACAAACCGTCCGTCGCCGCGTGGCTCGGGAGTTGCCGAAACTGACGGCCGAACTGGCCGATCGGACTCGCGGCAGCGTGTCGCCGGCGCCCGAAATCATCGTCAAGTCGTTTCGGTCCGAAGGGACGACCGACACCTACGAGCATCGCGAGGACGGTTCGATTTTGATCACCGGGGACGATCCGCCCTCCACGGACGTTTACACGATCACCGCGGTTTTGCGGGGCACCGGCATTCGCTCGATCCGTCTGGACACGTTGACCGACGATGCCCTACCGGGGACCGGCCCGGGACGGGGTGACCCGGTCCGTTCCAACTTTGTGTTGAACGATCTTGCCGCCACGCTGGGCGCCGGCGACGACGCCCGGCGGTTGAAATTCACCGCCGCCGTCGCCGATTATTCGCAGAACAACTATCCGGTCACCGCCGCCATCGATGATTCGGTCAAGACCGGTTGGGCGATCGGTCAGCAGTTCGGCAAGTCGCACTGGGCGGCGTTCGAATTGAGCGAACCGATCGATGCACCGGAGGGCGTGTCGGTCACGTTTGTGTTGACCCAGCAATTCGGTCAAGCCCGGACGATCGGTTGTCTCCGCTTGACGGCCTCCAGCAGCGACACGGACGCCGAAGCGGTGCCGCAGAAAATTCGATCGCTGGTCAAGCGGGATCCGAAAAGCTGGAGCGGTCAAGAACGTCGAGCCGTCGTCGATCATTTCGCCGACCGGGATCCGGAATCGGTGCGGCTGGCCACACAAATCGACAAAGTCCGCCGCGAGCTGAACGGTCTGGAACCCCCGACCACCTTGGTCATGGTCGAACTCGACCAGCCGCGCCCCTCCGCGGTGTTCATGCGGGGCGATTATCGATCGCCCGGAGAACCCGTCTCACCTGGCCCGCCCGAATGGCTGCATCCGTTGTCCGACGACGAGGGTTCGCCGACCGGGCGACCGGACCGCTTGACCTTGGCGCGATGGTTGGTCGACCCGGCGAATCCGTTGGCGGCGCGGGTCACCGTCAACCGTTGGTGGGCCGAGCTGTTCGGCGAGGGACTGGTCCGCACGCCGGAAGACTTCGGCGTCAAAGGAGAACGCCCCACCCATCCACGGTTGCTCGATTGGTTGGCCGTGGAACTGGTCGAAAACGGCTGGTCGATGAAACACGTCATCAAGACCATCGTCCTTTCGGCGACCTATCAACAATCGTCCGTGATCACGCCGGAGTTGGCCGAGCTGGATGATCAGAACCGCTGGCTCGCTCGCGGGCCACGATACCGACTGAGCGCCGAGATGATTCGCGACAACGCATTGGCCATCTCGGGTTTGATCTCGTTGAAGCCGTTCGGACCTCCGATTCGACCTTATCAACCCGCCGGCATCTGGTCGAAGGTCGGCGGAACCAACTACGAATACGAGACCAGTCCCGGTGGTGACGCTTATCGCCGCGGCGTGTATGTCGTGATCAAACGAGGGTCGCCCTATCCCAGTTTCATCAACTTTGACGCGAACAATCGTTTCGCCTGTACCGTTTCGCGTTCTCGGTCCAACACGCCGCTGCAAGCGTTGACGTTGTTGAACGATCGTGTTTACGTGGAGGCGGCCCGGGCGATCGCCTGGCGGGCGATGCGATCGGCGACGGGGCGATCGGCGACGGGGCGATCG
>CAYVRC010000212.1:0-8903 GCA_964453205.1 uncultured Pirellulaceae bacterium
GCATCGGCTGAGGGTATATCGGCTTCGACCCTGAAACGGGCAAAGGAGAGGCTGGAGATTAAAAGTGGGCAAGAAAATAAGTGTTGGTGGTGGCGGCTTCCGCCTCAGGACGGAGAGGCGATTCACGATTCGCCGTCCACCGTGCAAGGCACCTTGCCGGACGAAAGGGTCGTACCAAGTCAGGAATCCGTGATTTCCGACGACGAGGGATCGCCGCGTCCGAACGACGGCGTCGTGCCCAGGGCGGACGACGATCCGGTCGGAGAGTTCGTTTTTTGACGGCCGGCTGAGTAACGAACGTACGCCCCTTTACGGCTTGCTCTTGGCCCGGCCCTGCCAGCGTTCAGTCGCCGGCAGGTCCCTCATCCCGTTTAAAGCAGACTCAGTGACATGAAACTACCTGAATTGATTGACCAGATGTCTTCGTTGGCCCTGGCGGTCAGCGCAGCCCCCGACGGCAAGTTGCGGGTTGTTGGCGACAACAGCCGTTTGACGAACGACATGAAAGAGGCATTACAAAAATATCGATCCGATTTCGTTCGCCTTCTCGCCCCGCGAGAAAGAGGCGAGCGAGAAGGCAGCGGCGACCTCATGATCGGCGACCGCCGATTCGAGTTCAGCTCATGGACACCCGAAGAAAGGTTGCGGTCGCCGATCGCGATCGACACCGAAACCGAATTGATTGACGGAGCGACGATCCCACGAATCGCCCTTGCCACCGTTTCCGACGGCAAGACGCATCGGCTAATTAAACCAGAAAATCTGGGGGCATTCATCCAAGCCCACTACCAGGCTCACTTCGTCGCACACAATGCGAGTTTCGACTTTGCGGTGATCCGCCAAGCGATTGGCAGCGACGCGGCCTGGGTCGCGGTCGCGGACCATGGACGGCTACACGACACGATGGTGTTGGACAGCCTGATCCGGCTGGGACGAAATGACACTTATCCCAGTCCCAGAGATCTTGGGACATTGGCGAAGTTGTATTTAAACGTCGAGATCGACAAGAACGACCCTTATCGGCGTCGCTATGCCGAGCTGATCGATTGTCCTTGGGATCAGGCGGATCCCGGCGTCTTCACCTACGCGATCAAAGACGCGATCGTCACCTGGCAATTGTTTCGAAAGCTGACTGCGATCGCGGCCAAAATCGGCGAACCATTCGCTAACAAAATCTTCGACAATCATCTGCGACGGTTCGGTTTTTTGACGGAGACACTGCAGGTTCGGGCAGCGATCGCGTTGTCGCAGATCGAGCGCAACGGAATCACGCTGGACCAGTCGCGGGTCGGAGCGGCAACGGCGAAGTTGACTTCCCACATGGAGTCGCTCGTCGACCAACTGTCCGATATCCCTGAAGCGGATGGGCTTTTCAAAAGGGCGAAGGAATCGGGGGAGCTAATCCGGTCGGCGTCAGGAAAGCCGTCGTCGAATCGTAGCAAGCTGCAAGAAATCCTCACACGCATCGGGACGGAAGCAGGCATTGCTGCCCCTGGGACGTCCAAGACGAAGAAGATCACCACATCGATGAAATTCTGGGCCCCGTACGCGGACCGATCGATGTTTCTTTCCCTGTGGCTTGAACTGGAGGAAACCACCAAGCTCCGCCAAACCGTCGCGGGGCTGCAAACGCAAACAATTCACCCGAAGTACACGACGTTGGTCCGAACCGGGCGGACAAGTTGCAGCAAACCGAACATCCAACAGCTTCCCCGGTCAGGCGGCGTTCGCGAGATGGTCGTCCCGTCGCCCGGGAATGTCTTCCTGACAATCGACTACTCGGCAATCGAATTGCGAACACTGGCCGCCGTCTGCGAACGACGCTTTGGACAGTCACGGCTCGCCGATGTGATCCGCGAGGGGGTCGACCCGCACAATTTCACAGCGGCCATGTTTGAGGGCGTCGGGGCGGAAGACTTCGATAATCTCCCTGATCGGAAACTGCTTCGGCAGCGGGCGAAGGCCCTGAACTTCGGCATTCCCGGCGGACTCGGCGCGGAATCGCTGGTCAACTACGCCGCAAACACTTACGGCGTCCAGATGACCGTCGAAGCGGCGGAAACGTTCCGTTCGAAGGTCATCCGGGACGTTTATCCCGAGCTGGAAAAATACTTGGCGGATGATCTGGCCGAAAATTTGGCCGTCAACCTCAAGACGTTCGTCTTCGAGGTGCGATTCGAGTTTGACTCGGACGGCAAGTTGGGCGCGGCGAAACGTATCGTCGGCGGCAAGGGGAAGGCAGACGGTACAAATTACGGAAAGTCTTTCGTCAAGCAGATTTGGACGTCGCTGCGGAAACTGAATCGTAATCAGGCACTGGCGTCGAAAATTAGGAAGCAAGAGGCGGGAGAACAGCTTCAGCGGGAGCTTTTCTTCGGTCCCGTCGCCACGCTGACGGGACGCATCCGAGGCAGCGTGGGATTCGCTCAAGCCCGAAACACACCGTTCCAAGGTTTGGCGGCGGACGGGGCGAAAATCGCATTGTGGAAGCTGTACGCTGCGGGATACCGGTGCGTCGCGTTCGTCCACGACGAGTTTTTGATCGAGTTGCCCGTCGACGCGGATCATACCAGCGAAGGCAAGCGGATTGATCGAATCCTCTGTGAGTCGATGCAGAGTCTGACTGGGTCGATCCCAATCGCATGCGAGTACTCCCTATCCGACCGTTGGTACAAGGAAGCCGAAGCGGTCTTCGACGACGCCGGCAAGCTCAAGCTTTGGTATCCTCGCTGAGGCGGCGGCTAGGTTTAGCGGCCGAACGCCGGCATCACCACCGGCCCGCCGTCGCTCTTCAATTCAAAGTCGGTGAACGTGAAAGGTGATTCACGATGGCAACGATTATCCAGAAACAGAACAAAACGATTGAGATCCGCTTCGTCGACGCGGACGGTAAGCCACAAAGCCTGTACCCGGGAAAGATCCCGAAGCGAACCGCCGAATCGATCGGCGGCAAGATCGAGCACATCGTCGGGCGACAAATTGTGGGAAGTGAACCCGATCACGACGTGGCTCAGTGGCTTGCCGGCTTACCCGAAAAGCTGCACAAGAAATTGGTGAAGAAGGGCATCGCCGCACCGCGAAAAACTGCCGAACCGGAAGTCCCGTCGAAGTCGGCACCGACCCTCAAGGCCTGGACCGACGAATACATCAGAAACCACCCGGGTGCCGACGGCACGATTGAGCAGTTGGAAATTACGGCCCGTGGACTCTGCAAAAAGTTTGGTGCCGATCGACGCATCGATGACATCACGCCGGGCGATGCGGAGGACTTTCGGAAGTGGCTGCAATCCAAAGGCAACGAGCGGAAGAAGTACAAAACCGGACTCGCCCACAACACGGTTCGCCGGCGGATCGGTCGATCAAAAGAGATGTTTCGGGCTGCGGTCAAACGTCGGCTGATCGACGAAAACCCGTTCGCCGATGAAATCGCCGCGACATCGGGCAACCCCGAGCGGTTGGTGATGGTGCCGGCTGATTGGATCGAAGCGTGCATCCGCAAAGCACCCTGCGAAGATTGGCGGATCATGCTGGCGTTTGCTCGCTATGCGGGGATGCGATCGCATGAAACGCGAATCCAGCGGTGGGAGGACATCGACCTGGTCAACAACGTGATGATCGTGCGGAGCAATAAGAACCCGCCGGTGCGACGTTGCCCGATCTTTCCCGAACTGCGTCCCCATTTGCTGCGTGCCCGCGAATACGCTCCTGAGGGTGCCGAGATGGTGGTGACGCGGTACGAAGCCAAGGCGAACATTCTGACGACGCTTGGCAAGATCATCACCAAGGCGGGTTTGGTCCCGTGGGAAAAGCCGATGCAGAATTTGCGGGCAACCCGTGAAACTGAATTGCTCGCCCACTATCCCGCCAAGGACGTGACAAGCTGGTTGGGCAATTCGCCAACGGTCGCAAACAACCACTATGCGATGGTGATGCAGGAAAGTTTTGATCGAGCCACCGTCGAAGGTGCGAAGATTGTTGGCGTGACCACGACGCCGCCGTCATCATCGAAATCGGCCGACGAAACGGCACCACAAAAAACACCACGAAATCCACCACTGACGATGCAGGCTAAGGGCGGAAATCCCGAGACACAAAAAAAGCCGATTGAAGAAAACCCCGTAAATAACTGGGTATGTCTTCAATCGGCTTTGGCTGACTTGCCATTAAGCTACCCCGCTAGGACTTGAACCTAGAATGGCTGGACCAAAACCAGCTGTGTTGCCAATTACACCACGGGGTAGTGGTCGGCGAGTGGACGCGGAGTTTAGCAAGTCGATCCGATTAGCTAAAGAGGATCTTCAGCAGAACTTTGGTACATTCGCGTGTGCCGCTCCCCGGGGCGATCGAATCGCGTTTCGGGCGACCTGACCCTCCTAGAAATCTCGGAGACTTCCCCATGAGCGATTCCTACCATCTGTCCGCGACCCGTCGGCCGGCGGCCAAACTCGGGCGGCGGGAAAGCCTGCGTTGGGGGCTGTTGGTGGCCACATCGACCTGCCTTGCCCGGCGCGGGCGGGCGGAGGAAAAATCCGCTTCCCGCCCGGCCCCGGTCCGGGCGAACGCGGCCGCCCCGCCGCAGTCCGTTTTTCCGGGAGCGACCTGGCGGGAAGTCGATCCAGATGGCGGAGAGTTGGCGTCGATGGGCTGGAACGCGGGGAGGCTCGGCGAGGCCGTCGATTATGCGATGCGGCAGGCCAGTTCCGGCATCGTGGTGGTTCACTTCGGCCGGATCGTCGCCGAAAAACATCAACCGCTGGCGGAAGCCCGCCCGGCTTATCGCGCGTCCGTTCGGGGAGAGTCGGACGACGGGGAAGTCATCGAGGACGTCGCGTCGGTGCAGAAATCCGTCGCGTCGATTTTGTTGGGCATCGCGATCGACCGAGGCTTCGTCGATCTGGCTGAGCCGGTCGAGCGGTACCTGTCCCGGGGATGGTCGCGAGCCCGGCCGGATCAAGAACGACAGATCACCGTGCGTCATCTGGTGTCGATGACCAGCGGCCTGGACGACGGCTTGTCGTTCGTCGCGCCCGCCGGGACCAAGTGGCGGTACAACACGACCGCCTATGCCCGCGTGATGTCCGTGATCGCGACGGCTGCGAAACTCGATGAGAACGCTCTGAGTCGGCGTTGGCTGTTGGACCCGCTAGGAATGCGTGACTCGCGATGGCACAAGCGGCAGCGGCCGGCTTTCCGGGAACGGCAAAAGGCACTCGGTCGTTCGCCAAAGCCGCTGTCGAACCAGTTGGGCTTTGCCACGACGGCACGCGATCTGGCGAGATTCGGTCTCTTGGTCCTCCACGAAGGCCGTTGGAACGACGAACCGCTGGTGTCGGCGGAGTACGTCCGCGAGTCCTTGCAATCGTCTCAGGCGTTGAATCCCGCCTACGGTTACCTTTGGTGGCTCAACGGCAAGCCGCATTCGCGATCACCGGCGGGTGGCCGGCGGCGCGGTTCCTTGATTCCCGCGGCTCCGAACGACTTGGTCGCGGCGCGGGGTGCGATGGGCCGCAAGGTTTTCGTCGTGCCGTCGATGGATTTGGTCGTCACGCGGACCGGTGATCAACCGGCGGCCGAGTTCGAGCAAGTCTTGTGGAAAAAACTGATGGCCGCTCGCATCGCCTGAGCCGGAGATGCCGGCTTTCTTTTTTTTTAGCGATTCGCGTGAACGGCGAATGCCAGGCGTTGCAATTCGCTGGCCAGATCCACGTTGATCACGGCAACGCGTCGCGGCAGCTTGATCGTCATCGGCGTAAAGTTCAGGATGCCCGAGACGCCGATCGAAGCCAGTTTGTCGGCGACTTCGGGGGCCGAGTCCACCGGAACGGCCAAGATTCCCAAATCGGGTTGGACGGCCGCGCAGATGCCCTCGATCAACCCGTAATCCTCGATTCGCACCCCTCCGATCTTCCGGCCGATTTTGTCTCGGTCGTTATCGAAGGCGGCTGCCAAGTGAAATCCCAGCTGCTCGAACCCACGGTATCGCAGCAAGGCGTCGCCGAGTGATCCGACGCCGATCAGGATGACTTTCCAGCGGATGCCGCTGCCGAGCAGTTTGCCGATCCGTTCCATCAGTTCCCCCGGCCGATAGCCGACGCCGCGGCGGCCCACGCTGCCCAGTGAGCTGAGATCACGGCGGACGACGGCGGGGGAAACGTCGACCAGTTTCCCCAGCTCACGGCTGTTCACCGACGTCGTTCCCGCGGCGACCAGCCGGTGCAGTTCGCGGTAGTACAACGAAAGTCTCCCCACCGCCGCTCGGGGCAAATCGGCAGCGATGCGGCGGAACGGATCCTCCGCAGGCGTTGGTGAGTCTTCCGGCGGATCAAAAGCGGACATCGGCGGACCGTGGGAAAGGATCGAACGAGCTTCGAGAGGGAGAGGACAAGCGTCTTCGCGTCATGAATCCGACGACACTTGCGCCGGTCGGCTGCGTTTTAAGGGCATATCGGGACGTGAAACGGACGGTTCATCGGTGCGATCGCTACAGATTGAACCATTAGCAGGACAGGGCACCCCAATCATCACGTTTTGCCTTGGCAACCCACTTTACGTGTTCAACGGTTTCACCGTGGTCGATGTAGTCAGTGCATCGGGACCAGTTTCGTTAGGGCATGAATTTAACCTCAGCCCTTCAGTTCTCCCAAACTTCCGCATTTCGTAACCGCGGACGTCACGCACGGGGGAGCAGGCAAACCATCAGCGGGCACCGCCGAGGTTTGACAACGAAATTCCGATTCGAAGGTCGAGATTTCCGGCGAGTTGCCGGCCGGCCGACACGCTACGTCCTAGCGTTAACCGTGTTGTTTCCTGTGGAGAATTGTAAGATGAAAAGGTTGTGGTTATTGCCGGCCTTGACGATGATCAGCATCGTCTCGGGCGCGAATTCCGCGAGTGCCGCTTATTGCGGCGCGATCAGCTATGAAGGCTGTAGCGGCTGTGGTGAATCGATTGTCGCCGACGGCGCGGTCGCCGATGGTGCCGTGATGGCTGACGGTGGCGCTGCCGCCGGCGGTTCGTACACGGTCATGCGAACGGTTCAAGAAACGGTCTACGAGCAAGTCGAAGAGACTCGCTATCGTACCCGAAACGAAACGTATTACGAAGACCAAGAAGTCCAAGCGACTCGGATGGTCAGCGAGCAAAGGACTCGAGACGTCAACTACACCGTCATGGTGCCGACGTACGAAACGAAGACTCGCACGATCAACTACACGGTCAACAAGCCCGTGTACGAAACTCACCAAAAGGTGATCAACTACACGGTCAAGAAGCCCGTGTACGAAACGAAGACTCGAACGATCAACTACACCGTGATGAAGCCCGTTTACGAGCAACATCAGAAAGTGATCAACTACACGGTCAAGAAGCCCGTCTACGAGACCAAGACTCGCACGATCAACTACACGGTCAACAAGCCCGTGTACGAAACTCGCACGAAGACCACGAACTACACCGTCATGGTCCCCACGTACGAGCAAAAGAGCCGCACGGTCAACTACACGGTTTACAACACCGTTGAAGAGCAAAAAGTTCGCACCGAACACTACAGCGTCATGGTGCCGCAAACGGAAACCAAGATGATCACGGTCAACACCGGGTCATGGGAAACGGTCACCGAGACCGTCCCCGGTCCGATGATCCGCCGCGTCGTCCGCGAGCCGTCGACCAGCTACTTCGATCCGGCCACCTGCCGAACCATCACTTGCCCCGGTGCTTGCCGCGTCGAGTGCGTCCAAGGTTGCCCGAAGACGATCTGCAAGAAGGTTTGGGTTCCTCGCTGCGAGCAGCGTGAAGTGACCTGCACCAAGTACGTCAAAGAATGCCGCGTTCGCGAAATTCCTTACACCGTGTGCCGCAAGGTTCCCGAGTGCCGTACGAAGGTCATCAACTACACCGTCTGCAAGATGGTTCCCGAATGCCGCACGAAGACTTGCAACTACACCGTTTGCAAGATGGTTCCCGAAGTCCGCACCAAGACTTGTGAATACACCGTTTGCAGCTACGTCTGCGAACAACGTCAAAAGGTCTGCAACTACACGACCTGCAAGATGGTTCCCGAATGCCGCACCAAGACTTGCGAATACACCGTTTGCAGCTACGTCTGCGAACAACGTCAAAAGGTCATCAACTACACGACCTGCAAGATGGTTCCCGAATGCCGCACCAAAACTTGCGAATACACCGTTTGCAAGATGGTCCCGGAATGCCGAACCAAGCAAGTTTGCTACACCGTTTGCCGTCCCGAGTGCTACACCAAGACGATCCGCGTCGCCAAGTGCCGTCAGGTTTGCGAACCTTACACGGTCACCAAGTGCGTGCCGCGAGTCGTTTGCAAAGAAGTTCCCGTCACCGTTTGCTGCCCCGCCCCGACCTGCTGCGGCGGATCGGTCGTCAGCAGCAGCGACATGGGTTCGGCTTGTGGCGACTGCGGATGCGGTGCCCCGGCTGCTGATTGCGGTTGCGGATGTGCAGCTCCGGCTGCCACCTGCTGCCCCGCACCGAGCTGCGGCGTCAAAGGCTTGCTGAAGAAACTGTTCGGCGGTTGCGGAAGCAGCTGCCACAGCGGATGCGACGTTGCACCGGCTTGCGGATGCTAAGTCGATGCGAAGCTTCCGACTGCGGAAGCAACCATTCTTAGGACGTTAGCTACCAGCGGGTCGAGTTTCCTAATCCAGGGGACTCGGCCCGTTTTTCGTGCGCCCATCGAGCTGTCGTCGGTCCGGAGAAAAAAAGACGAACACGAAAACGACGCGGCTTGCCCATCTGACCAGACTTGCCGGACCCGTAAGAATGATCTTGATAAACTAGGTTCGCGGGCCCACCCCATCGCTTGCCCGGTGGCCACGGGCCGTTACGTTGGGGGACAGTCTCCGCGGTGTTCAAATGCTACCAACCGTCTGGAT
>CAYVRC010000213.1:0-8855 GCA_964453205.1 uncultured Pirellulaceae bacterium
CCCGACGTGCCGGACGGATTCAAGCGTAATTTCGCCACCGCATTGTTGATGGCAGGCTTGCCCAGCGGAACGCTCGAAGTCTTACAATCCCAACGGCATCAACCCGCCTTCGGCCATGTTGTAACCCGCAAGGATCTGCTCCCATGTCAGCCGCACCACGAACCGCCCGAACAAAAACTCGAACCCGACGGTGAAAACCCGCCAGACGAATCCGACCAGCAACAGGTCAAGCGATCGTCGGGCTCCGACCCATCGAATCGTCACGTAGGCGATCACAAGAATGATCGCCGAACCGGTGAACACGCCGATCTGATTCGAACGGAACTCACCGACCCGAGGGACCAAGACGATCGCTCGAAGGATTCCGTGAACGATCTCCGCAACGATCAAGGCACACCAAATCGCCATGCCGCGAAGGGCAATCCGCCATCGATCGTCGTTCACCAAGTCATTCATCGCCCGTCCGATTCGACAGATTGGAAAATGCGGTTGACCGATGGCGGACAACGAGAGACGCGACGCCAACGTCTCGTTGCTAGGAAGGATCTCGAAAACTTCGTACCCAACGCGAATTGGTTGCAAAGATGCTTCGCACCACGGCTTCGACCTCCTCCGGTTCGTACGGATCGTGTTCCAATTCGTGTTCCAGTAATTCGAGCTTTTTGCGGATCAAGTATCCCTGCATGCTCTGATACCGGCTGAGTCGTCCGCGTCGCAAGAAAGTTCCCACTTCCAATCGACGGCTCCATTCTTCCCAAACCGGCAACCAAAACAACGCGTGGTCCTTATCACCGCTGTTGGCCGCCGACAAACACTCCGCACGGGCCAACGAGATTTCTTCCAAGCATTCTTCCGGTGACGGATAGTAGGCGTAACAGGCGACGACGCTGATCGCCACCAACCCGGCCAGCATGGTGGCTCCGATCACGCCCCGCGGAACGATGACGTCGAATTTTCGACGCGGAGTGACCTCCGGGGCCTCTGGCGTCGTCACCGCCAGTCGCGATTCGTCGATCCCGAATCCCCGCAACGTCAGACCGACGATCATAAAACCGGCGAGGACGGCAAGCGAAATCATCCCCGCGATGTCCGTCTGTTTGGAAATCGCCTCCCCCGACGTGGCCCAAAGATCCTGATGTAGGGACGAGAACGGGTTGGCGTAAATGTCGAACGCATGAGTATGACCGGCCGGTTGCACGCCCGGAGGAATGAGTGGTTCGTTGATGGCGTATGAAATACCGACCACGATCAGCAGCAGGCCCGCCAACCACAAGGCGGACGACTTCCAGCCGAAGTGTTTCCCGAACCAGTACGGTGTGGCGAGATTCATCCCGGTCCCCAGGATCAGCAACGTGAAGGCCGCGCCGGGGGAATTGGCGTGCTGGAACATCATGCCCAGTTGGCTCATCGCCAACATCGGCGTCGCGTAAACCGGAACGGCGACGAGCATCATCCTCAAAGGTGCCATCGGATCATCGCGTTCGACACTGCTTTGCATCGCGCCGTAAGGCAAGACCGCGGCCAGCACGGCCAGCCCCGTCAGGCCCAGAAACGTCAACGCCAGCGGCATCCCCGTGGCGTCTCGCGCCATCTGGACCATCGTGGCCGCCAATCGACGTGGCCCGATCAGTCCCGAATCGTCGGCGTCTTGTTCCGTCGCAAAAACCGTTTGTTTGCGTCGGTCCAAGGCATCCCACAGCAATCCCAACGCGGTCACGATGACCAGCGACCCGACCGCAAACAAAATGATGACCAGCGGTCGACTCAGCGTCAGGCCGTACAGCAACGACAGCGGATTGAACAACGGTGCGGACAAGGCGAACGCCGACATCGCCCCCGGCTTCACACCGGATCGCCGCATCTGGATCAGGATCGGCAGCACTCCGATGGAACAGACCGGCAGCAGCATGCCGACCATCCAAGATTGGGGCAGGGCTCGCAGCGAATCACCGCCGAACAGTCGCCGCGTGCCGTCGCGTCCGAGGTAATAACGAAGGATCGCCGCGATCAATAAACCGACCAACAGGGTCGGCGCCGCCGCGACGAAACCTTGAGCGACGCGGACCAACCCGCCGACAAGCATTGCCGTGGGAGAATTCATGGGGATGCGGCTTTCATGGACGGAAGGTTATCGGGAATTTTGCCGAGCGATTGTTCGATCAAAACACACAACGCGACGGTTTGCCGGCGATTGGAATCCGTCAACTCGTTGCCGGTCGCGCGCAGGTTGGCCGACAGCGAATCGGCGGCACGATCCAACGGAATCCAGTCCCGTTCGGACAGGTTCGTGTCGGCGGCGATCTCCGGCACCCAACTGACGATCTCGGCGATCTCATCGGCGTGACGCTCCGTTTCGGCGGAAGACGGCTCCGACGTGTCAAGCCGCTGACGAATCTTGGCAGCGGCGTCGGCCAAATCCTTCGGCCAGTGCGGCGCCACTTCGTGATCGTGCTCGAAATGGGAAGTCTTTGCCGTGTCTTCGCCGGCACAGCCGAGCAAACCGAGAATCAGCACCAAGGACAGCCATCGCGAACCGGGCCGCCGAGAGATCGATGCGACCGCTGGGCCGCGGATGCCTCTCGACGGGAGCCTCGTCTCTGCCGACTTTCTCGCCGTCTCAGGGCGTTGTCGTTCCGCGGTCATCACTTGTACTCCGGGGCGGGAACCACGTTCATGATCCGATCGATCACCCTGTCGACGGTTTCACCACGTGTCAGCAAGCGGACCGATAACACCGGATTGGCGACGTCGGCGATATCGGTCGGTGTCACGAAATCCCGTCCTTTCAACATCGCCCAAGCCTGGGCGATCGCTTGCCAGCACATCATCCCTCGTGGACTGACGCCCAGTTCGACCGAGTCGTCGCCGCGACTGGCTTCGACCAAATCGATCAGGTAGTCGGCGACGCGTGGATGAACGCTGACCGCCTGGGCCTTTTGCTGCAACAGTTGTAGGTCGCCGAGTGAGAGCGGCGAGGTGGCCTTCGCATCGCTTCCGGTATCGTTTTCGATCGCATCGCGAACCTCTCGCTGCAGGATTTGTCGTTGGGCTTCACGGTCCGGATAGCCGATCCGCAGTTTGATCGAGAATCGATCGAGTTGGGCTTCGGGCAACGGATAAGCACCGTGAGAATCGATCGGGTTCTGCGTGGCGATCACGAAAAACGTCGGCGACAAGGCAAGCGGTTTTCCGTCAATCGTCACCTGCCGCTCGGCCATGGCTTCCAACAACGCGCTTTGGGTCCGCGGAGTCGTCCGGTTCAATTCATCCGCGAGCATCACATCGGCGAACACCGGTCCGGGATGAAATTCGAACTCGCGTGTCTTTTGGTTGAACATGCTGAAACCCGTGACGTCCGCGGGCATCAAATCGGGGGTGCACTGCACGCGTGCCAACCGACCGTGAATCCCTTCGGCGATCGCCTTGGCCAGCGTCGTTTTTCCCGTCCCGGGCAAATCGTCCAACAACAGGTGTCCACGCGAAAGCAAACACGCGATGACCAAATCGATCTGGTCTTCCTTGCCCAGCAACACGCTGCGAAGGTATTCCCGCAAAGAGGAAACGTCGGGCGACGAAGCGGAATCTTCAGGTGTCCGCGATGAAACACTAGTGGCGGTCAGATTCATGACGTCGCCTCCTTGGTAAGGGCATGGATCCTTCGGACGCGAAGCAGGTCGACCAGGACGGCCGCGTCACGGTTCGATGGTTCTTTGCCGTGTCCGAAAAACAACACATCGGCGGCGTCAGAAAATCGACGGGCCGCGGCCGCGATTCTGGCGTCGGCCCGGGTCAGCTGCTCCAGCCAAGCCCGCTGCGACTTTCCGGCGGGGCGACGTTGGCCCGCCAAGCGGGCTCGCATTTCGATGATTCGGATGGCCAAGCGGGTGCGCTGCCGCGGTCGAAGCCAACGAGCCAGATTCCAGATCACGGTGAGCAACCAGTCGATCCAGAAACGACGCGACAGGTAAACACTCGCCAACGCCAACGTCCCGCCGACCATCATCGGCCAGTACGCGGCGGCAAAGCGACGGGCGAGCAAACGCCACGAAGGCCGATAATGGGGCGGCGCGAATCCCGGCGTCGGCTCGATCTCAAACCAACGCCCGTCCCGCAGCCGAACCTCCGCCCACACGTGAACGTCATGCGGCAGCACCGACGCGTGACCGGCCGCCATGTCATGCGAATCGGGACGCACATAGAATCCGGTGACCAGCCGCGAAGACAGGCCGATCTGTCGCGCCATCAAAGCCGCCGTGGTGGCGAAAAGATGGTCGCCGCCGCGACGCGTCCGCAAAAATTCGTCTAGCGAGGTCGCACTCGTTTCCCCGTCGCGGTCGAACGTGAAATCGGTGCGGAGATGCCGGACGATCGACCGAAGATTTTCATACGGCTGATCGTCTCGGCGTGTCCAATCGTCGAGAAAAGATGCGAGCGATTCGTCGCGTTCCGACTTTCCGTCGGCGACAGGGTGAAGCTCCAGCGAATCCCGAATTTCGTCCTCCATCAAACCGACGCTCGCCACGTGCACCACCGTCAAGGGTGGCACCTTCTCGCGTCCCGGCATGAAAAAACTGCCGTCTTCGGAAACGCCAAAGAAATCGTGTCGATCGACCTTCTTGACATGAATGCCGGCGGTCAGCATCGGCACCGGTAGACGCTGCGAATCGAGCCGAATGACTTTCAGCAGTCCGACGGACGTTGCGTCAGGATTTCGCGACTGCACGCTTCGCATCACCGGATCAAAGAACCACGTCGCCTCGCCGATGTCGACCCGAGCGAGCTTCTCGTTCCTCCAATCGGCCGCCTGCGACCAGTCCGCACCGTCAAAGGTGTCGTACCGCTGCATCGCCAAACGGATGCCCGTCGGGCCGTCCCACTGAACCACGCTTTCGTCTTCGGCGTCCCTGAAATGTTGGTGTTTTTTCGGCGGCACCCGCTCGGTCGAAAAAGTCCCGCCGCCTTGTTCGCTCTTCGCGGCCCGCTCGTGCATGGGGACGACGTTCTCGTTCCCCATGGCTTGCCGTCGTTCCCACTTGTTCAGCTTCTTCTGCGGTTCGCCGATCATGTCGTTGAACATGTCGAACAGAGTCGACTCGGTCGATTCCAAGAAGATGTCCGAGTCCACCGCGCCGAAAGATTCGGCGTGATCCTTGGCGGCGATCGCCGCGTCGCCGGTGCCGACACCGCTCCGAGCCGCCGGGTCCGACCACTCACTGCCGCCACTGGTGGGCATCCAGCCGAACGCCAATCGCTCGGGCGATGCCATTCGATTCTTGGCCGTGTAACCTCCGGTCGCTAACACCACCAGCGCGATGATCATGACGCTCGGACGCAGCGACCACGTTCGCTGAACCGAAGCCGGCATCGCCAGGTCCAGGCGTTCCCAGTGGTTCGCGATCAGGTGCCAAACACAGCCGAGCATCCACACCAACGGCAACGCCGCGGCGTACGGGCTGTCCGAAATCGACGCGCAAAACAACACCAAGAATCCGCTGACGATCAGCGACAGCGAACGCGTTCGGTTCGTCGTCGCGCCGACGGCCATGGCCAGCGACACGGCACCGAACGTCGTCAACGCGGACATCTCAAACGCAATCGGCGAACCGAAGTTTCGGGCCGCGACGGCAAAGACGAGGGGCGCCAGACCGATCGCCAGCGTCGCGGAACCCGCCAACGGTTTCATGAATTTCGAGCCTTGCCATTTGCCTTCCAAACGCTTGGCAATTTCCGCTACCGCCGACGCCAGACCGATCACACCCATTTCCGTCAAAAACCAAAAACGTGGCTCGACGAAAAAACGAAGCGGAATCACCGAGGCGATCGCCAGCACGGCCAACGAGATCGTTTCGACTCGTCTACGCGACCAAGTTGGCATCACGCACCTCCGTCCAGAACGAAAGCAATTGGACGGCCAGGTCTTCGTCGCGACGAATCACGCGATGCGAATGGCCCTCGGCCAATCGCGGATTCACCGCCGGATCGGAAATGCAAACGGTGATGTCGCCGCAGTGGTCCGACGAAATCGTGATCGAGGCTCGCTGCCGTGAGTTCCGGGGAAGCGACCCGTCGTCCGATCCTTCCGCCGGAACCTCCGCCAACGTATCCATCATCTGCACAAAACCGTCCCAGCCACGTCGCACGTGAAAGCTCTGCTTTCCGACGTGCACCCGCAGGGGCACCCCCGATTGATGCAGGTTCGCCAGCACGCTCGCGGCGACCCGAACGCGATCGGCCAACTGATCACGATTCGCGCCGCGACCCGCATCGACGATCACCTCGACGCTGGGACACTGCGGACCGCTCCTTTCGGTCACGACCAGATCACCGGTCCGCGCCGTGGCGACCCAGTTGACCTGACGCAAACAGTCCCCGTGACGGTATTCACGCACGCCAAGAAAATCACCGGTGCGACCTCGGCGATTGCCCTCGCCCGTCTCGGCGGCTCGACGACCCGTCATCGCCGTTTGACCCGGAATCGGAAACACCTTGGGCCACACGGTGACAGGTGAAACGTCTTTCAGCTTTCGCTCGGCCGTCCAAATCCCGAACGGGAACGAACACGTCAGCACCGCATCGCCGTCGGGATAGCGTCCCCGCAACGCCGGCCGGATCGAAAAACGATAAGTGGAAGTCGCCCAAGCACGAACGAATGCGAGAGCGACGGTGGGAACGTCGGAATGCTCGTCGTCTTCGCACTTGCGATCCAGGAAACCTTCCACCGCCAAACCCCAGACGGGAATCGGCAATCGGTTTCGCACCGCGAGCTGCAATTCACACGGATCATCCTCGTGAACCTGCGCCTTGCCGGGACTCAAGCGACAGCTCACCGCGCGAACGGCGACGGCCGGCCAAACCATTCCCACCGCAATCACCGACGCCAGCGACGCGGCCAACGTCCAACCGATCGGCGCCAGGTAAAGTCCCACGATCACACTGATCGCGGTCGCCAAGACGAACCATCCGACGGGTTCTTTCAACCAATAAACAAAACGATTGGCCCACGGGCAAAAATCGGTGGTCAGCAAACGCGCCGCCCAATTCTTGTCCTTGGGCAGGTCATGGGCCATTGCCATGAAACGCACCTCGGGTACGGAATCACAAAGGGGAAATCGAAACGCTACGAGTCGGTCAGACTCGCGGCGGTCCCCTCACCGAGATGCTGCCGGAGAAAAAGTCGCGAAGACTGACGGGGCCAGAAACACGATTGACGAACTCCGCGGCATCGCTCGATTCGCCGCCCGTCGCCTGAACCAGGTTCGCCGCGTTCCGCGATGCGAAAAAGCTCTGACAGACGCTGCAACGCTCCGAATCGTGTTCGTCCGGGCAGCCCCGCCGTGCGGGAACGTCGTCCCTGTCAGAGCAATCGTCCCCGTCCCTGTCGGGGGAAACCGTTCGGACGTCTCCCGTTTGGGCCGCCGAGGGCGGGTGAGACTCCGCGTGGTCGTGCGAATGATCGCAACACGCGTGCGCCCGAGATTCAGTTGCCGCAACATCGACCCGAACGCAACAAGATCCCGCCGGCTCGACACAACCGACGTGCAGCCAACCCAAACCGTTGCCGATCAGCAACGACGCGACACACAGGGAAGCGCAGAATTGGCGATGAACGAACAAGATCGAAACCAACCACGAACGGAAAAGCGGCAAGGATCGCAGGTGCGGCGACGAACGAATCTGTCGGACCGACAAGCCAGTCCAGTCTTGTTTCCCTGAGACGCAGCGTCAATGCGTTAAGTTCTGTGCGGCCCGGACAAACACGGCATTTTCATCATAAAGGGAATTCTGCCTCTTGACGAACCCGTTGCACGGATCCATCGTAATGGGTGACTCACGTCCTTGGTCGGACCACATTTCCCTTCTGCTCTCTCGCCCCAAAGTCTTCGATGACTTCGTCCGTTCGACCATTCGTCATCAGCCTGCTGTGTGGGATCGCCGTCACCGGCCAAGCCCCGGCGTGGCTGCATGTCAACGGTTGCGGACACGAGAACCACTCGCGATCGGTTTCTCCGGCGGCAGTGAGTTCTCCGGCGGCAGCGGATGCTTCTGGCCATTGCCACGAGGCCTGCTGCCATGCCGCCGACCAAGCCGAGCGCGGTGGCGAGCGAGCCGACGGTGACGAACCGGGTCACTCTCACGACGGTCACGATTCGGACTCCTGTGTCATCTGTCAGTCGCTCGGTCTGCCGACCGGCGTCGCCTGGCAATTGAATTCGCTCGCGATCGTTCGATTCGACGTGGGAGCCGCCAAGATCTGGGCCCCGGCCGCCCCCGAGTCGACGTCTCTGTCGACCCCACAGCCCCGAGGTCCCCCTGCGCCGCTGGCGTAAGGATGTCCTGCCTCGACGGGACGGATGCCCGCGTCGGATAGACGCGCGTCATCGCTCCCCCCGGACTTCACCAACCAACACGTCCCGCCGCGCGGCGGTGCAGTTGGTCAACGGTCCGACCAAACCCCGATCGGCTGTACTTCGCGCGGTGGGGCTCCTTATTTCTCGCGGTGCGAACCGCGAGCCATGTCGTGGGCAGCGTTCGCTCTGGGCAAACGCTTCCGGCAACGACGGTCTCGGGATTTCCCCAGACGAACGAATGCGATCGGTAACACGCCACCTATTTGCACAGTGATTGCAAGTGCGTAGCATGTACCAAAAGATCGGGTGAAGGTTTCGGCCGTCACTCGGAAACGAATCAACGCGTGCGGACTGTCCGTCGCCGCCGCACGCGTCCCCCTGCACTGGTCATGCGGAACCTTTGGTCAGGCGGCAAACATTTTTTAGTAACTCGTTTTCTCAAAGGAAAACAAACATGCGTAAGTTGTTCAAAAACAAAAAGGGCCAAGGCCTGGTCGAGTACGGCAT
>CAYVRC010000214.1:0-8840 GCA_964453205.1 uncultured Pirellulaceae bacterium
TAAGGGCTGAATCTGACGGAGCGCACGTGCGGGTGATCGCAGGCCCAGAGAGCATCCACCTGCACATGGTGGAAGTTCAGCGGCTGGATTGACCCCGACAGCGGCGTCCGAACGCATGGCGAGCCCGCGGGGCACGAATTGATGGTTTCCTGGACGAGACGCTACGCTGAAGGCGAAAGTTTATCCTCCTTCGGTATTCCGTGAGCCTGATGAAATCGATTCGCAACCTCGTCCTCGTTCTCGGCGATCAGCTCAATCACGATTCCGCCGTGTTCGATGATTTCGACCGAGACACGGACCGCGTTTGGATGGCGGAAAATCAAGAAGAAGCCACGCACGTTTGGTGTCACAAGTATCGCTTGGTGGCCTTTTTCGCGCCGATGCGTCATTTCCGTGACGAGCTTCGCGGGAAAGGTCGTGAGGTTCTGTATCACGAATTGCCCGTCGACGGCCGGAAAGCTCGCACGTCGTCGTTTGCCAGCGTGCTTGCCGACACGCTGGAAACGGTCAAGCCGGAGAGACTGGTGGTCGTGCAGCCGGGTGACCATCGCGTGCAAACCGAGTTGACCCGAGTCGCGGCGGATCACGACTCGGAATTGGAAATCCGCGAGGACCGGCACTTCTTCTGCACGACCGAACGATTCGAGGCTTGGGCGAAGGATCGCAAGTCGATGGTTTTGGAACAGTTCTATCGCGTGATGCGAAAGGAACACGACGTGCTGATCGACGGCGACGGGAGTCCGGTCGGAGGGGAATGGAATTTCGACAAGGACAACCGCGGCAGTTTCGGCAAGTCCGGCCCCGGTGAAATCGCCGATCCGGTCCGCTTCGAAATCGACGACGTGACGCGCCGAGTCATCGACCTAGTCGGCTCACGATTCTCCGATCACCCAGGCGAGGTGTCCGCCGAAAGCTTCGACCTGCCCGTCAATCGCCGACAAGCGATGAAGCTGCTGCGGGACTTCGTGAAGCACCGTTTGAACCACTTCGGCGACTACCAAGACGCGATGTGGACCGGCGAGCGGTTCTTGTATCACAGTCGGTTGTCGCACGCGATCAACCTGCACTTGCTGAGTCCGCGTGAAGTCGTCGACGCCGTCGTTGAAGCCTATCATGACGACGCCGCACCGCTCAACGCGGTCGAAGGTTTCGTGCGTCAAATCCTCGGTTGGCGGGAATACGTGCGCGGCATTTATTGGCTGAAGATGCCCGAGTACGCGACGCGTAACGCGTTGCACTGTGACACCGACCAAGACGTGCCGTCGTTCTTTTGGGACGGCGAAACCGAGATGGCGTGCGTCCGCGATGCGATGCGATTGCTGATCCGAACCGGCTACGCCCACCACATCCAGCGGTTGATGGTCTTGGGTCTGTTCGCACAGCTTTACGGGACGCATCCGGCCAAGTTCCATGACTGGCACATGGCGATGTACAACGACGCGATCGATTGGGTCAGTCTGCCCAACGCGCTGGGCATGTCGCAGTACGGCGACGGCGGGGTGATGGCGACGAAGCCTTACTGCGCGACCGGCAAGTACATCAAACGGATGAGCAATCATTGCCAGGGCTGTAGGTACCAACCGGACGAAGCGGTCGGTGAAGACGCGTGCCCGTTCACGACGCTGTACTGGGATTTCCTGGATCGCCATCGGGACGAATTCCGGAACAACAACCGCATGGCGTTGCAGATCAAGAACGTCGAAAAGAAATCGACCGAAACGATGGAAGCGATTCGTCAACGGGCGCACCGGATCCGGCGTGGCGAGGTTTCGCTGTGATTCGAGGGTGGCGGATGCTAGCCCGTTCCGCCCGCCAGATCCGCGGCGCGGCGGACGCGTTGGATGCCGATCATGTAGGCGGCCGTCCGCAGCGAGACGTCTTGTTGTTGTGACAACTGATAGACTTCCTCGAAGGCTTCGTTCATCGTGTGGTCCAGTTCTTGGCGGACGCGATCCAGCGGCCAGCGATAGTGTTGGCGATTCTGGACCCATTCGAAATAGCTGACCGTCACACCACCGGCGTTGGCCAGGATGTCGGGCAGAATGGTGACACCTTTCCCGGCCAGTATTTCATCGGCGATCGGATCGACCGGGCCGTTGGCCGCTTCGATGATCACCGGCGCGGCGACCGCATCGACGTTTTCTTTGGTGATCACGCCGCCCAAGGCTGCGGGGATCAGCACCGTCGTGTCGGGCAACGTCAACAAGGTGTCCATCGGCAAATGCTGAGCGTGTTCGAAGCCTTCGAGCAAACCTTTGGGATGCTGGAACTTGTGACGGAGCAATTCGGGGATGTTCAAGCCGTCGGCGTTGTAATAGGTGCCCGAAATGTCACTGACCGCGATGATGGGCAACTGAGCGTCGTGCAAGAACTTGGCCGCGTGGCTGCCGACGTTACCGAATCCTTGGATGGCGACGTTGGTTTGTTCCGCTTTGCGACCCAAGCGTTTCATCAGTTTGATGGTCAAAATTCCCACGCCGCGTCCGGTCGCTTCTTCACGGCCCTTCGCGCCGTACTCTTCGACGGGCTTGCCGGTGATCACGGCCGGATGAAAGCCGTGGTACTTTTCCCATTGATTACGGAACCACGACATGACACGAAAGTCCGTGCCCATGTCGGGCGCGGGGATGTCGGTGTCGGGGCCGACGATGTCGTGGATTTGATCCACGAAGGCTCGGGTCAGTCGCTCTTTCTCGCGATCCGACAGCGTCGACGGGTCGACGCCGATGCCGCCTTTGGCACCGCCGTAGGGCAGGTTCACGACGGCGGTTTTCCACGTCATCAGGCTGGCCAACGCGCGGGTTTCGTCCAGGTCGACTTCGTGGTGATATCGCAAGCCGCCTTTCATGGGCCCACGACTGTTGTCGTGCTGGACGCGGAATCCGACGAAGTTGGACAGACCGCCCGCGTCACGTTCGATCGTGACTTGGACTTGGACCTCCCGTTTCGGCATCAACAGCATCTCGCGCAAGTCGGCGGGAAGGTCCATCCGATCGGCGGCGCGGTTGAAGAAGATTTGAGTGGATTCGAAGGCACGCATGTCGGGCATCTCCAAGAGATCAGGTGACGAGCGAAAACGCCCGAGACCGCGTGAAACCGCGTCCGTCGGGGGATGCACAAGTCTACGTCACGCGAAGGAAAACTTAAGCGGCCCGCCGTCTGTCGGACGATGATTTTGCCGGCAATTTCGTCCAACTGTCGATACGATCCGTTGTCGGAACTGGGGCGCCGCGAAGGTATCGTCGACCGGAACTGGTCCGCGCGAACGCCTGGATGTCGGCTTGCATCCGTTTCGAATCCGCACCGGCGATCGAATTGACGTCGGTGTAGCCTGCCCCCACCAGCAATTGAACCTCTCGGGCCAAGGTGCGTGGCATTTCACCCATCAGTCGTGCTTGGTCTTGCCAAACCTTGATCGTGTCACTCGTGATCCAGCGGGTCGCCAGTTTCGCGGCCATCGTTTCTGCCGAAACCGTCAAGAAATCGTCGACCGTGTGCACGCCGATTGCGGCGAATCGTTCCGCCGTCTTGGGGCCGATCGACGGCGCGTCGACCAACGGATCGTCCGCGGCCAGGCTGGGCGGATCGGCGGCCGTTTCGCCGCCGGCCCTAGGCAGCCCGGGAAACGGAAGCGTCGCGGGTGACGGCGTGACCGCGGGCGTTTCGATCGAGACGCTCGTTTGCGAGGATTCGGCGCGAGCGATGCGGCGTTCTTTCCAGGCCAGTTCGTCGTGACGCACTTTCAAGACACGCTCGATGATGTCGACTTCCGCGGGCAGGTTCTCGACCAATTTGCCCGTTCGAGTGAATTCGTCGACCAAGGCGGTCACGGCGGCCTGTTCCCGCTTGTCGCTGATCCGACGGATCCACCATCGTGCCGGAACTTTGATCGCGGCCAGTGCGGCGGGGATGGAAAGGGAAGCGGTCGGCAGGGAACGTCCCGAGCGGATCTCGTTTTCCATCGCGATCCGCTCCAGGATCCTGGCCCAGCCCGTGATCGCGATGCCGAACAGATCGGCGATCATCCGTCGGCCTTCGTCGTCGAACCCGGCCGGCGGATCGTCGACGCCCAGGTCCAAGCGGTAGCGATCGGCCATCGGCCCGTAGCGTTTGTGGGAAAACTTGGCGGCGTGCAAGATCGCTTCGCCCAACCACCCCCGGCCTTCGCTCAAGCGGAACAGCACCCGCGAATCATCGGCAAGCCAGAGCCGGTAAATCTGGTCGTACGATTTGCAGATCGACCATTCGATCGGTCGGTGCAGGATTTTTTCCCGAGGCGTTTGGGCCGTGTGCAACGGCTGAATCGGATCGGTGAAGTAGTGGCTGATGACGCCCGCGGCGTGGGCGGCGTCCCCGTACCGCCCTTGGTCCAAATAACGCATCATGCGGTCGTGCCATTGATGGGCCACCCGCGGTGCTCCTCCCCAGTACCCGTCGCCGACATGCACGACATGGTTTTGAAAGTCTCTGAAACGTGTATCGGGATCCTTCGCCCCGGTCAAATAGCGATCATGGTGACGAAGCAGCCAGCTGGTCAGCCGACGCCCGGCACCGGTTTGCACCAACGGCAGTGCATCCAAGGCGAAAAAATGGTGCGTGCTACGACAGTGGGCGGCGCGGAGGATCGCCAGCAAGGTTTTCATGACGGAACCGAAGTGGGGGGATCAAGCGGCTTGACGTTGTCGGGCGATCTCGGCGGGAATGTCGACCCCGTAGGCGGCCGCTTGGCGGGAAAGGCGGCCCAGCAAGGACGCCTGGCCGCCATGCAGTTGGGCGGCCAGTTGCATCCTCTGGGTGAAACAATCACGCGAAACGACGCGAAACGGTGCGTGACCGGGCGGCGGACCGGCGTCGCCGTACATCGCCGAAATGCGATGCCGGTGATCCGCCCGGGCCACGGCCACGTAGACCAAATAAAGGTCGTCGGTCTCGAGTCCGATCAGGTTTTGCAGTGGTCCGATCGCCATCGGTGAGCTTCCTTGCGAATTACGGGATAAGACAGGTCCAACGGGAACAACGCGCCGGTTTTCGCATTTTTCTCCCGGCCGAAGCAAGGCGAATCGCGGGGCCGCCATTTGCCGCACGCTATGCTGTTGGTGGAGGAAAATGATGGCGAAATCGATCTGGCCGAGTGACGACAAAACCGATGTACTGCTGGGCGCCGCCAAGAAAGGCGATTCCTTGGCGGTCAATCAGTTGCTGGAACGTCATCGCGGTCCGATCCGCCGTCTGGTCGAATTGCGGCTGGACCGCAAAGTCCAACGCCGTGTCGATGTCAGCGACGTCGTTCAGGAAGTCATGGTCGAAGCCAGCGGTCGGCTGGAAAAATACCTGGACGACCCCGTCATGGCGTTCCACTTGTGGCTACGACAGATCGCCTGGGACCACATCATCGACACCTACCGCCGGCACCGTGTCAGCGCTAAACGCAACATGGACCGCGAACAACCCTTGATGGCCGCCGGGGGGGGATCGCCCGACGAGTCCTCGGTGGACTTGGCGGTGCAACTGAGCGACCCGAAACTGACGCCCGCGGCCATCGCCACCCAGCGGGAAATCGCCGAGCAGGTCGAACGGGCGATTCACCGGCTGGATGAAAACGACCGGGAAGTCATCCTGATGCGGCACTACGAGCATCTGTCGAACCTGGAGATCGCCGAGGTCCTGGGCTTGAACCCGCCCGCGGCCAGCATGCGGTACTTGCGGGCGGTGCGACGTCTGCGTCAGTTGCTCGAAGGCGACGAGGAAGCCGCGGCGGAGTTGAGGCCGGAAGGAAGACCGGCGGGGCGTTCCGAACCGTGAGTTCCACGTCCGCCGATGAACCCCACTCGGCCGATGACGTCAAAGATCAACGACTGGCATCGATCTTGGCCGATCTGACCGATCAGGTTTGCCGCGGCGAAATCGTCGACTTCGATCAGGCGTGTCGCGACAATTCCGACATCGCCGATGACTTGAGGCACTTGTGGGGTGCGGTGCTGATCACCGACACGGCCGGCGCGGTCAACGACGAAAACCCCGCCGGCGCCGACGAGTCCAGCGTCGGCGGATCGACCAGCCGTTGGCGTTCTTTACAACTGCCCATCACGATCGGCGACTACGAACTGATCGAGGAAGTCGGACGCGGCGGCATGGGCGTCGTCTTTCGCGCCAAACAGATCAGTTTGAATCGCGAGGTCGCCGTCAAGATGATCCTTCGCGGACGCTTGGCCAGCGATGCCGATTTGCAGCGGTTCTTGGCCGAAGCCTCGGCGACGGCCAGGCTGGAACATCCGGGCATCGTGCCGGTGTACGAAGTCGGCGACATCGAAGGCCGACCGTTTTTCAGCATGCAGTTCATCGAGGGCCAGACCTTGGCCGAACGCGTCGCCACCGGACCGCTGCCCCAGCGTGAAGCGGCCCGGATCGTCGCCGCGGTCGCCAAAGCCGTCGGCTTCGCCCATTCCCAAGGCATTCTGCATCGCGATCTGAAACCCAGCAACATTTTGTTGTCCCGCGACGACAGCGTGCTGATCACCGATTTCGGTTTGGCGAAACAGGCCGGCGCGAAAGTCGACTTGACCCGGAGCGGAATGCTGTTGGGGACACCGGCCTACATGTCACCCGAACAGGCCGGCGGACGGACGTCGACCGTCGGCCCGGCCAGCGACATTTACAGCCTCGGGTGTGTGCTGTATTTCGCGCTGACCGGGCGGTCCCCCTTTGTCGCCGAATCGCCGATGGACTTGGTCATGCAAGTCATCGAACAAGACCCCACGCCGCCTCGCGCCCTGCGGCCCCGACTGAACCGCGATTTGGAAATGATCGTGATTCGTTGTTTGCAAAAGCCGATCGACTTGCGATACGAGTCGGCCGACGCGTTGGCCGCCGACTTGGAAGCCTACTTGGCCGACGAGCGTGTTGCGGCCAGCAGCGGGCGTTTCTCGCAGGTCATCGCGCGACTGTTTCGCGAGACGCATCACGCCGCGGTGTTGGAAAATTGGGGGCTGCTGTGGATGTGGCATTCCGTGGTGTTGATGGTCGCCTGCACCTTGACGTGGATCATGGAAACGGCCGGCGTCGACGATCGGTTCTCGTACGTCCTGGTATGGGTCATCGGTTTGGGCGCGTGGGCGGCCGTGTTTTGGAAATTTCGACAACGGATGGGCCCGGTCACGTTCATCGAACGTCAAATCGCCCACGTCTGGGGGGCCAGCATGATCGCGATCGGGATGTTGTTTCCCGTCGAGTGGTGGCTGGGACTGCCCGTGCTGACCCTGTCGCCGCTGCTCGGCGTGATCAGCGCGATGGTGTTCATCGTCAAAGCGGGCATGCTGACCGGCGCGTTTTATCTGCAAGCGATCTCGCTGCTGGTCGCCTCGGCACTGATGGCGATCATGCCCCAGTATTCGCACTTGATCTTTGGTGCGGTCGCGGCGACGTGTTTTTTCGTCCCCGGCCTGAAATATTACCGACGTCGACGACGCTAGCGTGGCGTCCCGCCGGGCGGACGACTCGCCACGCGGCGGGCACGCGGCGGGCACGCGGCGGGCACGCGGCGAACCGAAACACTATAGTGTCCGGTGGTCATCGAGCCGAACCTCTGTCCCCCGGCGTCTCGGATCTCACCCACGGTCAAGAGACCCGCCAAGTCGTCTTTCCAGGAGTCCAGTGATGCGTCGTCGTCAATTCATGATCTCGGGTGCCGCTACCACGTTCGCGGCGCTGCAATCCGGCGCCCACGCGGCCGCGACGGATTCACCCATTCGCGTCGGCCTGATCGGCGCCGGTTGGTACGGAAAGACCGACCTGTTTCACTTGATCCAAGTCGCTCCGGTGGAAGTCGTCGGCATTTGCGATGTCGATTCGAAGATGTCGGCCGAGGCCTCGGAACTCGTTTCGATGCGACAAGCCTCGGGCGCCAAGCCCCCGACTTACGTCGACTACAAGGAACTGCTCTCGAAGCACCAGCCGGAAGTCGTCTTGATCGGAACGCCCGACCATTGGCACTGCTTGCCGGCGGTGGACGCCTGTCGCGCCGGCGCGGACGTGTACGTTCAAAAGCCGATCAGTTTCGACGTCGTCGAAGGCCAGGCCATGGTCGCGGCCGCGCGAAAATACAATCGCACCGTCCAAGTCGGCTTGCAGCGACGCAGCACTCCCCACCTTTTGCAGGCACGCGATCGATTCATTCGCAGCGGGCTGTTGGGCAAGGTCGCCTACGTCGACATTCATGCCTACGGCGGCGGCCCGAAAGGTTTTCCGCCGACCGAGGCCCCGCCGGCGCACTTGGACTGGGACCGCTACGTCGGACCGGCGTCCTGGCGAGACTACAACCCTGGGATTCACCCCCGCGCTTGGCGGGCTTGTGGCGAGTTCAGCAACGGCAAGACCGGCGACCTGTGCGTCCACTTCTTTGACGTCGTTCGCTACTTTCTGGACTTGGGCTGGCCCGAAAGCATTTCGGCCACCGGCGGTCGATTGATGCTGCCCGCCGATTCGACGGTCAATTTGCATGACACGCAAACCGCGCTGTTCGACTTCGGCGATGTCCAGGTGGTTTGGAATCAGCGGAATTGGGGTGCCAATCCGGAACCGGATTATCCGTGGGGAGCCACGTTGTACGGTGATCAAGGCACGCTCAAGATCAGCGTCCGTTCGTACGACTTCATTCCCAAAGGGAAAGGCGATCCGGTTCACGGGGACTGGGTCGACGAGAGCGATCAGTATCCCGAAGACGCCCGACACGAACGGACCGAAATGTTCGCGGCCCCGGCCACGCGACGTCACATGCAAGACTTCATCGCCGCCCGCGCCGAAGGCCGCCGACCCGTCGCGGACATCGCCGAAGACGTCCTCCG
>CAYVRC010000215.1:0-8815 GCA_964453205.1 uncultured Pirellulaceae bacterium
CCTTCATCCAATGTTCATGACGCTCGACTAAAATTCCGAGTTCCATGAATGACAAATCTGGTTCCCCATCTTTTCCCGTCCGCATCACTCTGGTTTCGCGTAACGCCGAAATCAACGGTGCCCGCTTTCCGGTGAACCGGTCCAAGTTCTTGATCGGTCGGCATGACGATTGTGATTTGCGTCTGAAAAGCCGTTCGGTCAGTCGGCGTCACTGTCAAATCGCGATCCTCGAGGGACAGGTGTTGATTCGTGACTTGGGCAGCCGGAACGGAACGATCGTCAACGCGTCGACTTGCGACGCGAAACGCTGGCGAGTGTTGTGGCACGATGACATGCTGAAGATCGGCAAGCGGATCTTTCGCGTGTCGATTCGCGACGCCAAGACTCGCCGGCCGATAACTCCCGATCAACAGGACGGCACGCAAGAAGGCTTGTCCACGCGGCCGGCCACGAAGTCCTTGGGCGAAGCCGCCGATCTGACGACGGCGAATAAGAGTGTCGAAGAACTGTTCCGGGAATTAGATGAGATGACCGCGGGCTTCGATTTCGATTCAGCATCGGACCACGAGTCGGCGATCGACGTGAGCGACCTGCCACGGTCCGATGACACGACCATGGACGAATCGATGTCGGCCGAAACGACGGTGCAACCGGAGGTTGCCACGGCATCGGCCGAACCACCAGACGATTCCGTCCTTCCCGCCGAATCCGCGAGCGGAACGGATCAGGACGCTGTCGACGCACCCGTCAAGCGGAAGATTGGTAAACTGCCCGAGCGTGTGAAGCCGAAACCGGCCGATTCTCGGATAGCCGCCGAGGAGGCGATGAAGCGATTTTTTGACCGCCGATGAGCGTGACGACCCGTTCGGTCCCGCAGACCGTCAAGCCGGCGAATCCAGTCCCCTGAACGAGAGAATGTCGATGAAATGTTTTGCCCTCGTGTTGGCGTTCGCCGGTGCGACTTGGCTGGCGGTCCAAGGGATCGCCGCCGAGGCCCGGTCGCGGCCGAACGTGTTGTTGCTGTGCGTGGATGATCTGCGACCGGAGCTCGGTTGCTACGGTGTCGACTACATTCATTCCCCCGAGATCGATGCGTTGGCCGCCGAGGGCCGCTTCTTTCGACGGCATTACGTCCAGGCGCCGACCTGCGGAGCATCGCGTTACACGCTGTTGACAGGGCAGTACGGCACCAGCGGCAACAATGCGTTGTTCAAACGGGCCGAGCGAATGAGTGCCGATGCGGCGTCGGTCGCGTCCAGCATGCCCCAGTGGTTTCGCGATCATGGCTACACGACCGTGTCGGTGGGCAAGGTTTCGCACCACCCCGGTGGCCGCGGCGGTCAAGATTGGGACGACGAACAAGAATTGGAGATGCCGCTGTCCTGGGATCGGCATCTGCTGCCCGCTGGACCGTGGCAGCACCCGCGTGGCGCGATGCACGGATTGGCGCACGGAGAGATCCGTGGACAAGCCAAACAAATGGATCTTTATCAATCGGTCGAAGGCGACGATTCGATTTATCCGGACGGCCTGATCGCCGAAACCGCGCTTCGCGAACTGAAAAAGTGTGCGGCGGAAGCCGAGGACAAGCCGTTTTTCATGGCCGTCGGATTCATCCGCCCCCATTTGCCCTTCGGATCGCCGGCGAAGTACATGACGCCGTATCTGAATGCGGAACTGCCGGCGATCCCCCACCCGAACCGACCGTCGGGCACGACGACTTGGCATCGTTCGGGAGAATTCATGAAGTACAACCGTTGGGGACGCGATCCGAACACCGATGCGGACTTCGCGACCGTGGTGCGAAAACACTACGCGGCGTGCGTCAGTTACGCGGACGCCCAAGTCGGCAAGATGTTGGATCGGTTGGACGTTTTGGGACTGCGAGACGACACGATCGTCGTTCTTTGGGGGGACCACGGTTGGCACTTGGGCGAACACGCGATTTGGGGCAAGCACGCTTTGTTCGAAGAATCGCTCCGATCGCCGCTGATCATTCGGTATCCAGGTTTTTCCGCCGCGGGCATTCCCCAGCCGGGCGAAGGAACCGATTCGATCGTGGAGACGCTCGACGTGTTTCCGACCTTGTGTGACTTGAGCGGTTTGCCCGTGCCCGAGTTCGTCGACGGAGTTTCCCTGCGGCCGATCCTGCAATCACCCAGCGCCGCCGGGCATCCGGCGATCTCTTACGCGAAAGCCAAAACCGTCCGCACCGACACGCATCGCTTGATCGAGCACGCCGACGGGGCGGTGGAGTTGTACGATCACACGACCCCGGAGGGTGAGACGAAGAATCTGGCCGATCGGCATCCAAACTTGGTCAAGCAGTTGACGGCGTTGATCGATCGGCGACTCGGGTCGGAGTGACAGATTCCGATCTCATCGCGACAAGTTCGCTGCTTCACCGCCGGACTTCGTGGCCAACGCTTCGCGAAGACCGGAGTCGGCGTTTTCGCTGATGAAATGAACCGCCCCGTCGGCAGTCAGTGCGTGGCCACCGCCGGGGTGAATATGCCGAACGTTGCTACGACGGCCCGCCACGAACTCGTCCACGCTGATGTCGTCAGGACTCATCCAAGGGACCGCGTGGTCGGCCCCGGCCTCGACCAACATGATCGTGCCGGTCGTGCCGTCGGTGATCTCAGCGATGGAAGTCGACACGTCGCCGGAAAGGATCGTATCGGGACCACGAACGGCGACATAGGTCGTTCGGCCGCCTGGCAAATCGCTGGACGGACATTGGTAAGCCGCGACGACGGTGTCCGCCTGAGTCGCGTTGACCGGATCATTCCACGGCTTGGTCAAGTCGATCGAATCGTACAGGGCTTGTTCCTCCATGAAAGGCAGGATGAGCGTCCGCCAACTGTGCAACGGGTTGCCTTGGTCATCGACCGTGTAAGCCGGCGGAAACGACCCGTAAGCCGAATGATAGTTGTGCATCGCCAAGCCGATCTCTCTCATGTTGTTGGAACACTGCATTCGGCGGGCCGCTTCTCGTCCGGCCTGGACGGCCGGCAGCAACAATGCCGCCAAGATTCCCGTGCAGACACACATCATGGGAATCGCCGCCAAACAGATGATCAGCCACAACGGAAAGCTGCTGCGTTGTCGCATCCCCGGCGGCGGTCCCGGGTGCCCCGGGATCCCGGCGTTGGGCATGGAGGCGGGCGGGTTTTCGGAATACGGGTTGTCGTTGGACATGGCCGGCACGCGTTGAAAGAGTGAAACGTGGAAACGACGCGGACCGGAAAGTTTACCGAATTTCCTCTCTCGATGCCTGGATGGAGTCGGCGGACGGGTTTAAGCTCGATCACCAATGCGGCTTCACCACGCCACGAAGCAGCGTCGTCCGGGACGCTGGGAAAATCAGGTATCCAAAATTCACAAGAAACGTTTTCGCGGCTATCAACTTTACTATCAGCACGAAGATTCGACCTCATCGATGTGTCGCGAGATCGATGAATTCCCTTCTTTCTTTGTGCCCCAAGGGGAACGACCGCTGATCGTCGACGCCGGTTCGAACATCGGGGTTTCGACGCTCGAGTGGAAAACGCGTTGGCCGCAATGCGAGGTCCTTTGCTTCGAACCCGATCCCTTCGCCTTCGCCTTGCTCCGCCGGAACGTCGAAGAAAACGGGTTGCCCGGCGTCACCTACTACCCCTATGCCCTTTCCGACCACGACGGCACCGCGACGTTTCACGGTTCGATCGGCAAGGGCATGGACGCCCGAGGAAATTCCTTGTGCCCGGGTTGGGGGCAGCGCCCGGGTTGGGGGCAGAGAGACGAAACGGTCAGCGTCGAAGTCGAATGCCGCCGCCTGTCGACCTTTCTTGGCGAACGGGAGGTCAGTTTTTTAAAGCTGGACGTGGAAGGAAACGAAGAACGAGTCTTGAAAGAGATTGACGCCCAACTTCCCCGGATCGCGGCCCTGTATGTGGAAGTGCATGAAACAAAACGGACCGAGCACGAGAACTCGGCACAGCGGATCATCGCCGGTCTTGAACGAGCGGGGTTCAAGATCGAACGTGATTCGCGTCACGCCCCGCACGCTTTGCCCGCCGAATTGGCCGACTGGGGACGACGCGTCGAGGCGCGCCAAACCCAGTTGCTTTGCTGGCGGCCCGAAAGCTGAGATCAAGCCGCGCCAGCACCTCGGTAACGGACGGTGCCCGCGGTCAGCGGGGTCAGCGGGGGGAACGATCGGAAGCAAGGATGAATTTTCTAAAGGCGGACGAGTGACTTGCCCAGGTTATCGCCGTCGAAGAGTCCGATGAAGGCGGACGGTGCGTTCTCGAGTCCTTCGCTGACGGTTTCCTCCCAGATAATTTTGTCGGCTTTGATCAGCGGTGCCATGTCGGCGATGAATTCGTTTTGTGCCTCCATGTGATCGCGGACGATGAAGCCCTGCATGCGAATTCGCTTGGCGATCACCTTGAACAGGTTCCTCGGCGCCGCGGGCGGTTCGGTGGCGTTGTAAGTCGAGATCATCCCGCATTCGACGCACACGCCGAAGTCGTTCATCACGTCGATTGCGGCTTCCAAATGTTCCCCGCCGACGTTGTCGAAGTACACGTCAACGCCCTCGGGTGCGTGCTTGCGCAAGTCACCGCCTAGATCCGACGACTGTTTGTAGTTGATGACCGCGTCGATTCCGGCTTTCTCCTGAAGCCACCGGATCTTTTCCGCTTTCCCGGCACTGCCGATCACCCGACAACCGTTGGACTTGGCGAGTTGGCAAACGATGCTGCCCACGGCGCCCGAAGCGGCCGAGACGAACACCGTGCTACCCGGTTTCGGTTTCGCAATCTTGTTCAATCCGACCCAGGCGGTCATGCCCGTCATCCCGAGCGCCCCCAGGTAGGCTTGGACCGGCGCGAGTTCCGGGTCGATCGGGTTGACGCCCTCGCCGTTCGATTTCCAGTACTCTCGCCAGCCGAAATGGGCGAGCACGTAATCGCCTTCCTTGAATTCTTCGTTTCGCGACGCGACGACCTTGCCGATACAGCCGCCTTCGAGAGGACTGTCGAGTTCGAACGCCGGGACGTAGCTGTCGCCCTCTTTCATCCTTCCTCGCATGTACGGATCGACCGACATCCACTCGTTTCGGACGAGGAACTCGCCGTCACGTATCGGCGAAATCTCGACCGTGGTTTGTTTGAAATTTTCGGCCGAAGGTTTGCCGTTGGGGCGAGACGCCAGTTCGATTTGTTTCGAACGCGTCGCTTGAGAAGTGGTCGTGGACATCGGGTGATCCTTTTTTTGGAGTTGCGATTCGGATTCTTGATGCGCCGGGAAGTCGTTAGGGTTTCTTCATCACCGGAGACCCCGACTTTTTGTGCGGCAAGATCGTCCGGCGCGGCTAGTCGTTCCGGTCGCCGAGGTGAATCAGTTTCTTATTGACGAATTCCAGGATGCCGAGATGAGACAGCTCGCGGCCGTAGCCTGAATTCTTGATGCCGCCGAAAGGCAGTTCGGCTTGCGACTTGGTCGGTCGGTTGACGAACATCATCCCCGTCTCGACTTGTTCGGCGACCCGGCGTCCACGGTCGATGTCGGCGGTAAAAACGCTGCCGCCGAGGCCGTAAGAGGATTGGTTGGCCAGCGCGACGGCGGCGGCCTCGTCTTTGACGACATGAATCGTGGCAACGGGACCGAACAGTTCTTGATCAAACGTCGGGTTGTCCGGCGTGACATCGGTCAGGATCGTGGGGTTGAAGTAGGCGCCTTCACGATCCGGACGATCGCCGCCGAGTAGCACGGTCGCACCCGCCTTGATCGACGATTCGACTTGATCAAGCAGCTTCACCGCGGCGTCTTCGGTCGACAACGGCGCGAGTGTCGTTGCATCGTCCATCGGATCGCCCATCTTCAAAGCCGCCATCTGTTCCTTGAAACCGGCGATGAACGCGTCGGCGACGGCTTGCACCACAATGAACCGCTTGGATGCGACACAGGATTGGCCCGCGTTGACGATGCGGCCTTTGACGGCGAGCTCGACGGTCTGTTTCAAATCGGCGTCTTCGAGCACGATGAACGGATCGTTGCCGCCCAGTTCCAACACGCTGCGTTTGAGATGCTTGCCGGCCAGTGCGGCGACCGCGGCACCGGCGGGTTCGCTGCCGGTCAGCGAAACGCCCTGAACCCGCTTGTCTGACACGATCGATTCGACGAGTTCCGTCGGGATGAACAGGTTCGTGTACACGTCATCGTGCAAACCGCACCGGGTGAATAATTCCTCGATCGTTTGAGCACACTGGGGCACATTGCTGGCGTGTTTGATCATCACGGTGTTTCCCGCCATGATGTTCGGTGTGGCGAATCGGACGACCTGATAGAACGGAAAGTTCCAAGGCATCACGCCCAGCAAAACGCCCAGCGGTTCGTAACGGATGTAGGCGTTTGCGTCCTCCAGTTCCATCGGCCGGTCGGCGAGGAATTTTTCCGATCCGTTGGCATAGAATTCTGCGATGTTCGCGCAGTACTCGATCTCGTACTGACTTTCCGAGATGCGTTTGCCCATGTCCAGTGTGATCGTGCGGGCGTACTCGTCGGCGTCGGCGCGGAGCAGTTCGGCAAACTTCAGCAGGCATTTCTTTCGCTGATCGAATGTCGTGGTCCGCCACTGTTGGTACGCGTCATGCGAGCGACCGATGGCGGCCAGCACGTCGTTCTTGGATAACGGACTGAACGTTTCCAGTTGTTCGTTGGTGGCGGGATTGACGCTTGCGATGGACATGGCTTTGAAGCTCTTTCGGGTTCGGGTAGCGATGGAAAGTTTTCGACGCGGCAAGAGCCGCCGCCGGTGGACTCATGCGCCTTGCATTTTGGCGACCAACTTGCGGGTGGCGAAACGGGGAAGAAAACCGACGCCGGTCACCATCAGCCGATTCTTCCAGCCCGGGATGACAATGTCTTTGTCGCCACGGTAGCCTTGATAACCCGCCTCGGCGACGAATCGTGAGGTCAACGCGGAGGACGAGAACATGTCGAGTTTTCCCATGCCGGAATCCTCGCCGAAGCCCGATTCAGTCGGCCCGGGTGCCAGGCAGGTGACGTGCAAGTCGGTGCCCGCGAGTTCTTCCCGCAAGCCTTCGGTGAAGGACAAGACGTAAGCCTTGGTCGCGTAGTAGACCGACATGTTCGGACCGGCTTGATAGGCCGCGATGGATCCGACGTTCAGGATGCCACCGCGTCGGCGTCGAAGCATCTCGGGCAACAACACCCTGGTCAGCCGGGTGAGCGCGACGATGTTGACCATGACCATGTCGGTCTGACGATCGGCCGACAGTTCAGAAAATTTCCCCAGCGCTCCGAATCCCGCGTTGTTGACCAGCGTGTCGACCGCGATAGACCGCTCGCGAAGCTGTTCACAAAGGCGATCGACCGCATCCGGCTTTGCCAAGTCGGCGGGAATGACGTCGGCGGTTACCTGATCATTCGCCTCGATCTGTGCGGCCAGGCTGTGAAGCTTGTCTTCGCTGCGAGCCACCAAGACGACGTCGTCACCGCCGCCGGCAAACTGTTTGGCCAGCTCTAACCCGATCCCGGAAGACGCGCCGGTGATGAGTGTCGTGGTCATATTCGGTCCGCGATTGAAGAGTTTACCGATCCCAAGCAAATGGCAACTTTGCCGAACGCCGAGCGGGCATTTATCATACCGGTGGTCGTTCACGTCGCTTTCTGCGACATTAAATGGGTAGGCGTTTTTGGCATTGGGTGACGCGAGACCGTGTTGATCGGTGAGCGACCGGTCGGCCGACTTCGCACCGGCGAGGCGGTGGCCCCGCCGGACGGTCACTCGCGTTTCGGACTACCGGTCCCGGCGGCATGTCGCCCGCTGCGGATCAAACCAATTGTCGTCAAGAGAGAATGGTCATGGCTCGTTTTCAACGTCGGACTTTCCTGGGTTCTGCTGTCGGAGTTGCTCTCATGAATCCCTTAGACGCGGCGATCCGCAACGCGAGTTTTGACGAAGCCGTTGGGCTGCTCGAGCAATCGGTCGCCAGCGGACAGGTTCGCGCCGCGTCGCTGTACGTTCATTCCGGCGGCGGGCATTCCGGCGGCGGGCAGTTGTCCCGAACGTTTGGCGAAGCGAAAACTCCAGACGCCGCGTTCCTGCTGGGATCGATTTCCAAACCGATCGCGATCGCGGCTTTGATGTCGCTGTACGACAAGGGAATGTTTGATCTGGACGCGCCGGCGCAAAAGTATCTTCCGGAATTTCGAGGTGATTTGCGTGACAAGGTCACCGTCCGCCATCTGTTGACGCACACATCGGGCTTGCCAGATCAATTGCCGCACAACGCCGAGCTTCGATCCGAGCACGCGACGTTGGACGAATTCGTCGACGGAGCGTTGCGGGTGCCGCTGCATTTCGCGCCGGGAACGGACTATCAATACTCCAGCATGGCCATCCTGCTGGCCGCCGAGATCGCGCAGCGATTGTCGGGGACGGAGATCAAGCGGTTCGTCCACCAAGCCGTACTGGAACCCTTGGGCATGCAGGATTCCGCGTTGGGCGTGGGCACACTCAGGCCCGACCAAATGATGCAATGTCAGGTGGAGTTCGGTGCGGTCGAATCGGGAGGCGGCTCGGCCGACTCGAAAAATTGGAACTGGAACAGCTCGTTCTGGCGGCAGCTCGGAGCGCCTTGGGGAGGCCAGCATGCGTCGGCGGCGGATGTCGGCAAATTCTTGCAGGAGTTCTTGCATCCGACCGGAAAGCTGTTCAAGCCCGAGGTGGCGCGGCTGATGACTCGCAATCACAACCCGTCCGGGCTTGAGTCGCGCGGACTGGGGTTCGACGTGGGCATGG
>CAYVRC010000216.1:0-8736 GCA_964453205.1 uncultured Pirellulaceae bacterium
CGTTCCAACGGCTCGAGGCTGGCAGCGCCATCGGATCCGGCAAAACCTGACGCGGTCGATCGAACGGGTTCCCGGATTCATCGACGAAGCCACCGAGACGCTGCAAACGGCCAGCGAAACCTTCGAAAGTTTCGAACGCGTCGGCGAACAGTTCGAACAAGTCGGACAGACCGCCGACGTGACCATTCGGAACGTCAACGAATCGGTCGACGAAGCCGTCACCATGATCAACAGCACCTTGGGCAGTTTGGAAAGCACGTTCGCCAACGTGGAACGATTCACCGAACCGTTGGGGCAGCGTGGAGGCGAGTTGGTCGAACAGGTCTTGAAAAGCTTGGCGAACTTGGACGACGCGGTCCGCGAGATTCAGGGTGTCGGCAAACTGATCAATCAGAGCGACGGCACCCTCCGTCGCTTGATCGAGGACGACGAACTGTATTACGACGTGCTGCGAACGGTGGAGAACGTGGAGATGGCGTCGGTTCGGTTGCGTCCGATCCTGGACGACGTCCGCGTGTTCACGGACAAGATCGCGCGGGATCCGCGGCAACTGGGTGTGCGCGGCGCGATCACGAATCGACCCAGCGGACTGGGATTGAAATAGCCCATGCCCGGATCGCCCCGTCAAGATTCCGTTCGCCCGTGGTCTTGGTATCACAGGCACGGCCTGTTGATGGTGCTGGTTTCACCGATCGTCGCCAACCTGATCGGCAGCGTGTTCAACGTGCTGTACAACCAAACGCAGGTCCAGCCGCTGTTGTCTGCGGCTCAGATGGACCGGTTTTTCGACATCGTTTGGTGGTTCAACGGACTCGTTTATCCTGTCGCCATCGCGTGCTTTGTCGTCCCGGTGTGGCGGCTCCGCGGCATCCATCAAGCGTTGTTGGCCGGCGATCCGGTCGAGCCGGAACGACTGGCGTTCGCACGCCGCCGAGTGATCAACTTGCCGTGGTGGTTCTTGACGGTGGCCAGCATCGGGTGGCTGGTCTGTATTCCCGTCTTTCCGTTGGCCATCGCGGCGGTCGGTGAGCCGTTGTCGCGAGAAGTCATCGCTCACTTGATCACATCGTTCTTGATCGCTTCTTTGATTGCCGTGACGCAAAGCTTCTTCGCCGTCGAGCTGACGATCCAGCGAACGCTGTTTCCGGTTTTTTTTCAACAGGTCTCACCGGCAACGATCGACGGCACCATACCCCTTAGCATCACACATCGCGGTATCTTATGCGCGTTCTCGGCGGTCGTTTGTCCGGTGGTCTCGTTGCTGCTGATCTTTCTGGTCCCCGACGCCGCGCATCAAGCCCCCGTGTTTGCGATCGCCGTCGGTATCGTTTCGATCGCTTTCGGTTTTGCGACCAGCATGATGCTGGGCCGGATGATGATCGTCCCGTTGAAGCAACTCAATCGGGCTTCTCAGATGGTCGCCGCGGGCAACCTCGATGCCCGAGTCGACTTGCAACGCGCCGACGAATTCGGTGGTTTGATCGATAGTTTCAATTCCATGGTCCGAGGGCTTCGCGAACGCGAAAAATTGCAAGCCACTTTCGGACGGCACGTCGGTCAAGTCGCGGCGCGGCAAATCTTGAGCGAAGGTGATCTGGGCGACGGTCGTCAGCAATCGGTCACCGTGATGTTCGTCGACGTGCGGAATTTCACGAAACACTCCTCGGAACATCCGCCCGAGCAAGTCGTTGCGACGTTGAACTTGTTCTTTGCCGCCGCGGTCGACCGGATCGAAGCGAGTGGCGGGATGGTGAACAAGTTTCTCGGCGACGGGCTGATGGCCTTGTTCGGGATCGGGCCGGACGCCGACGGGCACGCCGATCGTGCGGTGTCGGCGGCCGTTGAGCTGCAAAGCTTTGTCCGCGTCAACCAGGACCGCTTCGATTCCTTGGACTGGCCGACATTTGCCATCGGCGTCGGAATCAATTCGGGACCAGCCATCGTCGGCAGCATCGGATCGCCACAGCGTCAGGAATACACGGCGATGGGCGATACCGTGAACGTCGCCGCTCGCGTCGAAACGCTGACCAAGGTCGTGGACCGCCCGATCTTGATCACCGCCGAAACGCGTCGGCGGCTGATCGGTCGCTATGCCGTTTCCCCGGTCGCGGCGCAAAGCGTCAAGGGCAAAGGGAACCCGGTCGAGATCTTCGCGGTCGAAGATTCCTCGAGACCCCTGCCGGCGAAATTTACTGAGCCCTAAAACTCATCGGCACCGATGACTTCTTTGTTGTTGCGTGTCGCCAGGGCTTTGTAGACCCGCAGATCGATGAACTGGGTCAGCAGACGAACCGATCCGTCGGACAAGATGAATTGCGCGCCGCCGGGGTGCGGACTGCTGAAATCTTCGTAGTGGCCCGCGGCGCTGTTGGGCACGTGGTCCGCCGCACCGACGATCCGCGCCGCCGGTTCGTTGGCGTCGTGAATCACACCGTGCCAGATCGATCCGCCGAGCCGGCTGTCACGTTCACCAACCATGACGGTCTGGCTCAGTCCGTCATAGATGTCCCGAAACCGCAGGGCGCTGTTTCCGTAAAACAGGCCGTCGCCGTGATACAGGTCTTCGTGAATGTCCGTCGTGCCGTACACCCCGGCGTAATTGCTCTTGGCGATGTCGAACAAAAAGTGCGGACCCGCGTCGACGTTCTCCCCGGGCTCGTGATCATGCCCGTGATCGTCGTCGTGGTCGTCTTCATGACCGTCTTCGTGGTCGTCGTCTTCGTCATCGTGATGCTCGTGCTCCTCGCCTTCGGCGATCGAGAACCGATGGCTCAGCGTATCGCTAGGGCAAAGAAACGATGAAATGATCTGAGTCCGAATCGATTCATGTTCGTCTTCCTCGATCGGCGCGTTGAAGTTGATGCGTTCGTAGACCGCCGTCTGTTCCATCTGCGGCAGGATCGCGACGGCCCAGCCCCAGCCGGGTTCGTGATGGTCGCGATCGCCGGCGACCCAACCGCTGGGCAACTGACGGTACATGCTGTGATAGTTGTGGATAGCGATGCCGATTTGGCGAAGGTTGTTCTGGCAAGTCATCCGACGTGCCGCTTCACGGGCCGATTGCACCGCCGGCAACAAAAGTCCGACCAGGATGCCGATGATCGCAATCACGACCAACAGCTCGACGAGGGTGAAGCCGCGCGAGTCGGCGGAGCGGTTGCGTGGAGGAAAACGCGGAACGGTTGACAATGAATTCATGCAAGGGGGACCGGAGGTCGGGAGGCGTGGGAATGATCGATCGCGAAGAAAAATCAGACCAACCCGGGCGGACCTCGAGGGCTGGCAAGCCCTCGTGGCGACAGCCACGAACCTTCAACCGATTCCATGCTCGGCCCGAGGACGATCAATCCACAAGCCACGTCGACAGCCACCGCGTCAGCGATCGACGACAGCGAACGGGCAACGCACAGCGAACACAAACCGCCACAATCGCCTTGTCCGGTCCGGTGACCGGCCGAAAGCTCGGTCGGAGCCGCGCGATCCCTGGACATCTCAACGACCGATTCTTTGCCTTCATCACAGGGACAACCGCAGGCCCCGATCGATTCCGTCGAAGTCGTTTGGGCCGCGCCGCGAGAAGAATGCCCTCCCGCGTGATGGTGCGAAGCCGGCAACAGCCAACTACCCACCAGATGGGCGACGAGAACGATTCGAACGGTCCAGGCTTGCACGGCGAGTCGGGCAGGAGTTTGCGGTAAAAAGGGTCGGGAGGCCGCCGAGCGAAAGGCGGGGGGTTACAAGCAGCCAACCTAATCTCTAACACGCCGCCGTGCGATGAACAAGTCGATTTCACCCTGCACCGCACTCCAGCGGTGACGCACGGCTTCTCGAGCATCACCGACCCGGTCACCCGAAATCGGCGTGCACGATGTCCCCCGCGGGATGTCGTCCCCCCGCAGGATGTCGTCCCCCGCAGGATGCCCCCATTGCCCGCCGCCATAGAAATTAGTGATCAGGTGAGACACTATTTTAGTCGCCACGACTTGCCAATTCGGGTTTTGTTCAGACTAACATTGGGGCGTTTCGTATTATGCCCGTGCCGCTCGACGGCTTTACCCGAACCCAACAACGATTTGCATCCATGAAGTTTTCTGCCGTTCCTCTCATGTTGGTTGCCCTTGCGGCCTGGTCTTTTGCGGTATCACCTTCGGCGAACGCCGACATCTTGGCGACCGGTTTTTTTTCCGGCACGATCGAAAGGTTTGACCAAGAAACCGGTGCCCAGTCGACGTTCGCGGATTTGAAGACGAGCCCCGCCGACTTCCCCGGACTCTCGGGCATCGCTTTTGATGCATCGCTGAATCGAGTCTATGCGAGTGCGCGTATCGGCGGCGGGGTTTACTCTTTGGATGCGATTACAGGCAGCGTGCTCGGATTCCAAAGCTTCGATCCTGCCAACCAACCGGCGGGGGTTGCCGTTGATGCGGCGAGCAATATCTATGTCGCGAACAGTGGTTTGAACACGGTGGGTGTCTTCGACAGTGCTTGGAATGCCCTCAGCACGATCACGCTCCCGACCGCGAACGACCTTCCGAGCGGTTTAGCGTTCGACGATCAGAATCGTTTGTTGATCACGACTTTCAATCAATCCGCCGCGACCGGGAGTATCTTTCGATTCAACCCGGCGGACGATTCGGTTGTCGTTTTTGCGGACAACCTTTTCCCGATGAATCAGGCGGCCGTCGATGCGATCGGCAACGTGTACGCCGGCGGAGTCGCACTTTCCAGCGATGTCGTCAAGCTCGCCGGCGACGGGAGCACGGTCTCCAATCCCTTCATCACGATCGATGAAGCCCTGCTGCCGGTGCCGCCGCGTCCCTTCACGAGCCCCGACTTCACCAGCCCCGGCGGGATTACGATTGATGCGGACGGGAACCTGATCGTGGCGGCTCTCGGCCGGACCAATCCGTTCAGTGGGGACCCCGTTGATCCGACCAACGACGTCGGCGACAACTTTCAAAGCAACGGCGGCCTCTGGAAATTTTCGCCCGACGGTGTTCTGCTGGAGACTTTCCCCGGTACGGGAAGTTTGACGCCGCTGAGCAGCGTGGCCATCGTGACGGCGATTCCTGAACCGGGATCGCTGGCTGTGCTAAGCTTGGGGGCACTCGCCTGCCGTTCGCTTCGTCGGCGACGAAAACGCGAGTCAGGTTTCGGAAACTGATTCACCCAGCCGCCGGCGGGGGCCGATCGATTCATGGCAGTGACATTCCGATCAACGCGTCTTGTCCGGGCGTACTTCCGCCCGCGTGACGGGTTCACGATCATTGAATTGTTGGTCGTGATCGGCATCATCGGGATCTTGGTTTCTTTGTTGCTGCCAGCCGTGCAGTCGGCTCGGGAAGCGGCTCGCCGGACGTCCTGTGTCAACAACATGCGACAGATCGGCATCGCGATGCACAACCATCACGCGGCGTTTGACCATCTGCCCTCCGCGGCGGTTGCCAAGGAATACCGATCGGTCCCGGCGACGCCTTGGACCTTTTATCGCTGGTCGGCGCTGGCTCAGCTCAGCCCGTATCTGGAAAACACGGCGGCTCACGAGGCGCTCGACCTGACCAAGCCGCTGTACAGCGTGACCTTTTCGGTCACTCCCGAGAACATCCGCGGTTCGCGAATTTTGGTGCCGACTTTTCTGTGCCCCAGTGACCGAGCCGAGCGGGTGCATTCGACGTTCGGACCGACCAACTACGCCGTTTGTACCGGATCGGGTGACGGTGGCGGGACGCCGATCCGAACCGACGGCGTGTTCCATGTGAATTCGCAAACGCGAATCAGCGAAATCAGCGACGGATCGTCCAACACGATCGCGATGTCCGAAAGCTTGTTGGGCGTCACCTCCAGCAAGGACAACAACGTCGACACGTCTTATCGATTCACCTTCGCCGCGCCGCTCACGCAGGCGGCTTGTGATTCGTCACCGGTTTGGAACTTCTCCGACGCGCGGGGCTTCGCCTGGGTCAACGGCGAATATCGCACGACGCTTTACAATCATCATTTGCCACCCAATGCGGCGGCGGCCGACTGCATCAGCGCGAAACTGACCGGCGGCCCCAGCACGGTCTACACGCCGTTCGGGTGGAAGACCGCGCGAAGTCGTCACCCCAGCGGTGTCAACACGCTGCGTGCCGACGGTTCTTGTCAGCTCGTCACCGACACCGTCGACTTGAACGTGTGGCGTGCGCTTTCGACGCGGTTCGGTGGAGAAGTCCTGGACGGCGTCTGAACGGTACGGGGACTACAGCATCGGCTGCGGCGGAGACAACGCGTTCAGATCGTCGCCCCGGTCGGTCAAGGTCAGCTCGATTTCGTGAGCGAGCAAAGCCGAACGAACTTGGGTCGTCGTCAATTCGCCTGCCAGAGACCACGGCGACATGTCGGCATAACGCAGGGCGTCTTGCAAGATCTCCCACGACTTTTTCAGTTCTCCACGTCCGTACCAAATCCGCGCCACGCGAAGCAGTCGGCCGGCCGCCAAATCGAAACGCTCGACTTCGACATAGGCTGCCGCGGACAGCTCCAACACGTCGGGAATCTCGCGGTAGTTCCCGGCCCGTCGCAAGTGATCGGCTTCGCGGTCGAAGTGGGCCGCGGCTTGAAAGTACTCGCCTTTGGCCAAATGGATCAACGCCGCGACGTCTTGCAGTTCGGCAGCCAAGTCGTCGCTGCAGACGTCTTCGGCAAGCCGGCAAGCGGTGGAAAAGTGTTCGATCGCACAGGCGATGTCGTAACGCTCCGCGGCCAATCGAGATCGCGCCAGTTCGATTTGAGCGGCGTAGAAATCCTCGCAATCGCGAATCGCCGCTCGATCTTCGATCCGTGTTCCCACACAAGGGATGCGTGACAAACAAGATTCGCGACACGGATCGTCGCCACAGAAACGACACCCTTGCTGGTCGTGTTCGCCGCACGGCGGGTCGGCACAGACGGCGCGATCGATCGCGTCGGCGGCCCCGGCAAAGTCCCCTTCGGCTTGCAAGATCTTGGCTTCCAGTAAATAAGTATTGCCGGTCGATTTGCCCGCCCGACGGAGTTCCGCTCTCGACTCGATCAGCCAATCCATGGCTTCGTCGGGACGACTTTGACTGGCCAAGCAGGCCGCCAAGTTGTACGAGTTGGTGCCAGCCTCCGAGGGATCGTCGATCGCCCAGGCCCGGCGGATCGCTCGGCGAAACGACTCGGACGCTTCGTCGGTGTCGCCTTCGGCAAAAGCTTGACTGGCGGATTCGGCGTGGCGAACAATTTTTGCATCCGTCGCGACCGTGGACGTGTCCGTCGACCGGCAACCGAACGACAGCAGACCCGTCAGCGTCGCCAGTGCGAACGACAGCAGCCGAGTCAGCCGTGTGGCGTCACGAAGATCGGTGTTTCGCGATTCGATCACGGACGCACCCCGCTGCCGCGGACGCCCGACGGAGAAATCTGCGACGAGGGCTGACCTTGCGTGCTGTATCGCCGCAACAACCAGTGGCTGCGGATCTCGCCGACCATGTTCTGCGTATCGGTGATGGTCTCGTTGACACGTTCGGTGGTGCCGGGAAACTGGTCCGCTTCTCCCCGGATCACCCGCACCAAATCTTGCGTTTGCATGGCCAGTTTCTGCACTTCGACCGCCGCGTCACGCAGCGTCACGAGACTCTCGGCTATGTCGCGATTGACGTCCTGCGATGTTTGGGCGATCGCGTCGGCTGTCGTGCGAACGCTCTCGGTCGATTCGCGAACGTCCGCCAGGGTGTCGCGAACGTCGTCTCGGACGACGGCGGAAACATCATCCGTCAGGCCGACGATCTTCGTTTCCAGGTTCGCCGTGGCCGAACGGATCGCGTCCAAGGTTTCCAGTGTCTTGGGACGAACGGTTTCGTTGGTTTCATAGAAAGAACTGGCAGCCTGTTTGGTCTCTTTTAGGGCGGGATCGGCGGAGTCGTCCAGGGTCAGTCGCAGTTTGTCGGTCGCCGCGGTGATGCTGGTCAGCGTCGGTTCCAGCTGTTCTTGGATCAAACGAATCGCCAAGCTGACGGATTCCACTTCGCGGGTCATTTGATCCAAGCGATCGTTTTCCCCTTGATAGTTTTGCAGCAGGCTTCCGGTGGGCAACGGTTGTCGCTCCGCCTCTTTGGGACCCGATCGGCGGATCACCAGGATCGGGCTGCCGAGTCCGAACTTGCGTTCTTGGCGGACGACGGAATCTTTAAAGATCTGATCGCTCATCTCCGGTTCAATGATCAGGTTGACGCGGACCTTGTCGCTGTCGTCGACGTAGCGAATGCTCTCGATCTGGCCGGCACGCTCACCCAAAATCATGACTTCGGCACCCTTGTACAGGTCCCCGATCTCTTCTTGCGAAATCTCGATCCAATAACGGTCGCGTCGGACGAAGTAGTCGCCGGCACGCAGCACCAAAACAGACAACACGATCAAGAACAACAAGACGACCAAGAGGAAAAAGCCGACGGCTTGGTTCGTGTAGCGAAGGCGATAAGGTTCGTTCATCGGACGCCCCCCTCGTCGGGCGAATCGACCCGAGGTGAATCGGCACGGTCGGGTCTCCAGTCCAGTTCAATCAGGATCGCGTGTTTGACCGCCTGTCCGCTCCGGCGAATCGTTTCGTCGATCCCATCGCCGGTGATCCAAAGCACGGCGCAGCCTTGTCGGCGAAGTTGTTCGACCGCGGCGGTCAACCGTGGCAACAAACTCGGCGAAACTGATTTCATGGGACGTTCCAGAATGACCAGAGAG
>CAYVRC010000217.1:0-2583 GCA_964453205.1 uncultured Pirellulaceae bacterium
GGGAGGCATGGGCGGCGGCATGGGAGGCGGCATGGGCGGCGGCATGATGGGCGGCGGCATGGGCGGAATGGGCGGCATGATGCGTGTCGCACCGAACAAACAACAAAAACTGTCGGTCACCACGGTCTGCTTGGAACACGGCAAGCCCGATCCGCGGCCCAAGATGGCTTACAAGATCGTGCCGCTTTCGGAATTCACCGATCGCACCGACGTGGCGATCCTGTGTGAATCGCTCGGCTACAAACAGCTTCCCCAGAACGTCGCCCAAGCGGCCGCTTGGCATTTGCTGGATGATCTGTCCTGGACCGAATTGGCCGCCAAGAATCGCGTCGAAAGCAAGTACACCGGCAACGTGCGGTTCTTCAACCCGGCCGAACTCCGCGGCGCCCAAATGGTCGTCAACAAGGTCCAAAGCTTGGCCGGCCGACGAGAGGCCATCGTCCCGACGGGCGAAGAAGCCGAAGCCGATCCGCCGACCGAATCGCCCAGCCTGACACGTGCCCGCTAAATCGGATCCGGCGTGAACCGCGAAGCGGGCCTGGACAGTGTCGTTTCGCTACGCCAACATCCTTGGCATGTTGAACCGAGACGCGATCGAACTGTTTGAGCATACCTGTCAGTACGCCCCCAACTTTGCCATGAACCTGCACCGGGTCGGCGAAGCCAGGGTGTTGGACGCCGGCATCGAAACCCGCGGTTCCCTGGACGCCGGGTTGTTGTTGGCCCGGTTCTGCTTGGGCGATCAAGCCGACGTGTCGATCGTCCCGCTGGACGATTCGCGATTCGCCGTCGCCCAAGGCGTCTTCGTTCGCACCGACGTGCCCTTGGTCGCGTGCTTGGGCGCCCAATACGCGGGTTGGCCGGTCCAAAGCGACGACTTTTTCGCGATGGGCAGCGGGCCGATGCGACTGATGCGGGGCCGCGAGGAAATGCTGGTCGAATTGCGACTGGCCGAGGAAGGGGACGCCGTCGTCGGCGTGTTGGAATCCGACAAGTTGCCCGGCCCCTCGGTGATCCGATCCATTGCCGCCGACTGTGGCATCGACGACAGCGGCGTTCACTTGGCCGTCGCCCCGAGTTTTTCGATCGCCGGCAGCGTCCAGGTGGTCGCCCGCAGCATCGAAACGGCGCTGCACAAATTGCACGCCTTGAAATTCGACGTCACCCAGATCGTCTCGGCGACCGGATGCAGTCCTTTGCCACCGCCCGCCAAACCGGGCGACACGGTCGGCGGCATCGGGCGAACCAACGACGCGATGCTGTACGGCGCCGCGGTCACGCTATGGGTCGACTGCGACGACGCGGCGATCGAAGCGGTGATCGAAAGCGTGCCCAGTTCGTCGTCGAAAGACTACGGCCGCCCCTTCGCCCAGGTCTTCAAAGACTACGAGTTCGATTTCTACCAGGTCGATCCGCTGCTGTTCAGTCCGGCGCGGGTCACGATGCACAATTTGACCAGCGGACGCACCTTTTCGGCCGGCCGGTTCGCCACGCCGATCCTTCAAGCCTCCTTCTCGGCTTGAACGATGGCGGCGCACTACTTGGTTTTGGGCAGTGATCGGGGCTGGCATGCGAATCAATTGCGTCAGGGCGCCCGGGCGATCGGCGCGAAAGTCACCTTCGCGGCTTATGAGAGTCTGTCCGCCCGGCTCGGTTCACCGATCGGATCGTCCGAAGTCGTCACGTTGCGATGCGATGCGGGCCTGTTGTCATCCTTCGACGCCGTCCTCACGCGGACCATGCCGGCCGGATCGCTGGAGCGGATCACGTTCCGTCTGGCCGTCTTGCACGCCGCGGTGCGGTCGGGATTGCGAGTCGTCAATCCGCCCGCGGCGTTGGAAATGGCGATCGACAAGTTCGCCACGTTGGCCGAAGTCCAACGCCTGGGCTTTCCCGTTCCCCCGACGCTGGTGGTGCAAGATCGCGTCGCCGCGATGCGGGGCTTCGAGACCTTGGGCGGTGACTGCGTCGTCAAGCCGATCTTCGGCGGCGAAGGTCGCGGCGTGATGAGAGTCGGCGATCGCGAACTCGCTTGGACCGTCTTCGGCGCCCTGGAACAGATCGACTCGATCGCCTACGTGCAACAATTCGTTCCGCCCGGCGGCCGCGACCTGCGATTGCTGGTCATCGGGGACCAGGTTCACGCGATTCGTCGCACTTGTGACAATGATTTCCGAACCAATGTGGTTCACGGCGCGAAAAGCGAACGGGTCGACGTCGACGACGCCTTGCGGTTGTCGGCCCAACGGATCACGTCGCAGTTCGGTGTCACGATCGCCAGCGTGGACTTGTTGCAAGGCCCCTCGCCCGATGAGTTGTTCGTCGTCGAGGTCAACGCGATCCCCGGATGGCGGGCCGCACAATCGGTCATCGACGAACACCTGGGCACTCGAATCATGGCTTCGTTATGACGTCACCGGACAGCGACCGATCGAGCGATTCGTCGAACATCGCCGCGCGGATGTCTTTGATGGCGACGATGACGCCCGGTGCCATCGCGATCGCTCAGCCCGACGGACCGCCCGATCCGGGCGGGAATCGCAGCTACGCGTTGACCACGTTCGGCGAACTGGATCGACGCAG
>CAYVRC010000217.1:2593-5508 GCA_964453205.1 uncultured Pirellulaceae bacterium
GATCGCGCGGGGGCTGTTGGACTGGGGCGTCCGACCGGGCCATCGCTTGGTCATGCTGGTCCCTTTCGGCAGCGAGTTCATCCAACTGGTCTTCGGGCTGCTGAAAGCCGGCGTCACGATGGTGCTGATCGATCCGGGCATCGATCGCAAGCACCTGGTCGGATGCCTGGCGGACGCCCGGCCCGACGGCTTCGTCGGCGTCCCGAAAGCTCAAGCCGTCCGCACCGTCTTGCGTCGTCGCTTTCCCAGCGCGACGTGGAACGTCACGGTCGGTCGGCGGTACTTTTGGGGCGGCCGGAGCCTCGAACAGATCGAAAGCCTGGGAAAAGAGTCGCGGACGCCGCTGCCCAAGACGGAGCTGTCCGACGCGGCCGCGGTGATCTTCACCACCGGCAGCACCGGCCCGCCCAAAGGCGTCTTGTTCACGCACCAAACCTTTCACGCCCAGGTCGATCGGATCCGCGACCGTTACGACATCCATCGCGGGTCGCGAGACCTCGCGTGTTTTCCCCTGTTCGGTTTGTTCGACGCCGTGATGGGCGTGACGACGATCATTCCCGACATGGACCCGACCAAACCGGCTGACGTCAATCCGCTGCGTCTGATCGAAGCGGCCCGGCAATGGGAAATCGATCAAGCGTTCGGGTCGCCCGCGCTCTGGAAAACGGTCGTGCGTTGGTGTGACGAACGCAACAGCATCGGCCGCCCCTTTCCGGAGCTTCGCCGCCTGCTGTCGGCCGGCGCGCCGGTGCCGGCCGACACGCTGGCAAAGCTCCGCACGCTCGTTCATCCCGACGCCGACATCGTGACGCCCTACGGGGCGACCGAAGCGTTGCCGATCGCGTCGATCGAAAGCCGCGAAGTCATCGCCGAGACCGGGCCGGCCGCCGCCAAAGGCAAAGGCGTCTGCGTCGGCACGCGTTTCGAAGGCGTCCAGTGGAAAGTCATCGAAATCACCGACGATCCGATCTCGCACCTCGAGGACGTCACGGAAATGCCGCCGCGAAAAATCGGCGAACTGTTGGTGACCGGCCCGATGGTGACCCGGCGCTACGTCGTACGCGAAGACCAGAACGCGTACCACAAAGTGTTCGACGGCGACCGCGTCTGGCATCGCATGGGCGACGTCGGTTACTTGGACGCGTCGGACCGGTTTTGGTTTTGCGGCCGAAAGGCTCATCGTGTCGTCCGCGGATCACGGACTTGGTTCACGGTGCCTTGCGAAGCGATCTTCAACAACCACCGGCAAGTCTTTCGATCGGCGCTGGTGCCGCTGGGAAAGGCCCCCGAACAGACGCCGGTCGTCCTGATCGAAGTCGACCCCGCGGTCGGCCGGCTGACCGCCGCGGGGCGGGCGACCTTGCTGGCGGAACTCAAGGACTTGGCGGCCAGAAATCCGCTGACCCGCCGGATCGAGGACATTCGAATTCGCGACGCCCCGATGCCCGTCGATGTCCGTCACAACAGCAAGATCTTTCGCGAGCGGCTGGCCGCGGAAATCAACTGATCCGGCCGCCCGGTGGCCCCGACGGCCGCCCGGTGGCCCCGACGATCTTTCCTCTTGCATTGCCACTTGTCACAAGGGATAATGTCACTGTCGGGTCGCGGTGACGCGCCGCGACGGACTACTTCCGAACGGTCGGAGATTCGCTCTGGTTGGCACCTGAATCTCGGCCGTCAAACCATGTACGTAAAGGAGGTGATCAAGTGGATTATTGCTGTACCAGCCAACGGGGTGGTAACCCGTAGTGATGCCGGCGGGCTGATGCCACGGCACAGCCACCCCACTCGCGATCATCTGCTTTGACTTTGCATAAAGTCGAGCTGAACTTGCGAGACAAGCCCGTTTGTCGAGATTCACCTTGGTCTCGGCAAGCGGGTTTTTTTGTGTCCCCAGCCGGGCTTCGTGCGAACGCCGCGAAGTGGCGGCCGCCGTGACCCGGGTCGACCACGAGACGGATTTCATGGATTTTCAGCTGACCGACGCTTTGGCGATCTCGGCGGGGTTTGCCGTCATCCTCCTGCTGGCCTGGGCGGCGATGGGGCTTGTGATCGCCAGCCAACTGCTGTCCCAGCGGGTCCACCGCTGCGAAACGAAAGAACGCCCCCAGAATCGCGGATTCCAGCCGGTCGCCCTGGAAATCTTTGCCGACGACCGATCGCACCGGATCGCCGGCTGGCTGATCCGGCCGCCCGGAACGACCCAGGTTCGCCCGGACCCGTCGCCGGAAACGGACACCGGGCCGCCAGAACCGCTGCCGTGCGTCGTCATGATCCATGGTTTCGGCAGCAACAAGGACTGCCTGTGGACCTTTCCCGACGACCCGCAATATCGCGGTTCGATGATGGACCAGGGGGCCGATTCGCTGTGCCGAGCCGGTTTTTGTGTCGTCGCGATCGACTTGCGAAACCATGGCGAATCCGGCCGATGCGGTTTCATCACCCTGGGAAACCACGAAGCCCATGATGTCACCGCGACGATCGACTACCTGCGTCGGCACGCCGAACGGCTGGGCATCGATCCCCGGCGGATCGGACTGCGTGGCGAAAGCATGGGTGCCGCGACGTGCCTGATCGCGGCGGCACGCGACCGCGAAAATCGTGTCTCGGCGGTCTGGTGCGATTCGTCCTTCGCGGACGCCGAATGGGTGATCTCGGATTTTTTGACCTACGCCGGCGTCACCCGCTCGCTGGCACCCGCCGTCCGGTTTTGGCTGCAGCGACGGACCGGCCAGCGGCTGGCCGATTCCAGCCCGGTCCGCCACGTCGGCGACATTCATTGTCCGGTCATGTTGGTCCATTCGACGGGCGACCGGATGGTGCCGATGCGACATTTTCACCGCCTGGTCAACGCCGATTGGCGGGCCGCCGACCGGGACGGAGCCGGACGAAAAGGGGCCCCACGCAAAGGGGCC
>CAYVRC010000217.1:5608-8636 GCA_964453205.1 uncultured Pirellulaceae bacterium
AAAGGGGCCCCACGCAAAGGGGCCGATCTGCCGGAGACTTGGCAGCTCGACGGGCACGGCCACAATCGGCTGTGGCGGGAACCCGAATACCAAGAACGTCAAATCGAGTTCTTCCGCCGCCATTTGGGCGACCGCTGAACCCGACACAGGGCACGCCCCCGAACCGGCCCGCCCGACGCGGAAAAGCTGCGTTTCCCGAGCCTTCCGTGTTCGATGTTGACCGACCCGTCTGCTATCCTGGACGGGGCCTCGGCGATTGCGACGGCCGCGGCCTCTTTTCGACTCCCTGACCTTTTCGTGGCGAACCCGACCGATGAGTCAAGCATTGAAGGATTTCACCGATCTGTTGATCCAGCGCGGCCTGATCAGCGCCGAGCAATTGGCCGAAGCCGAGCAGATCGCCAAGGACACCCACCAAGACGTCGGCGACGTGCTCGTCAAAGCGGAATACGCGACGTCCGAGGACGTTTCGCGGGCCCTGGCCGACTTTCACAAAATCCCCTTCGTCGATCTCCGCGAAATCCGCATCCCCGAGAACGTGATCGAACTGGTGCCCGAGTCGGTGGCCCGGGAAAATACGGTGCTCCCGTACAACGAAGAAGACGGGGCCCTGCAAATCTTGATTTCCGACCCCTTTGATCTGGAAACGATCGAAAAACTGCGCTTCATTCTGAACCGCAAGATCGAAACCGCGATCGCCCCCAAAGACGCCATCAACGGCGCGATCAACCAGTACTACGGGCAGGTCGAAGGCGAATCGGCCGACTCGATGCTCCAAGAGTTCACCGACACGGCAATCGACTTCACCGAAACCGAGGGCGACGATGGCGGCGGCGAGGAAGTCGTCGATGACGGCAGCGCCCCGGTCATCCGGCTGGTCAACCTGATGATCGCCGAAGCCGTCCAGCTTCGTGCCAGTGATATTCACGTCGAGCCCTTCGAGGATCGCGTGCGAATCCGTTATCGAATCGACGGCGTCTGTGTGGAGCGTGAGAACGCCCCCCGGCGGATGCTGTCGGCCATCATCGCTCGGATCAAGATCCTGTCGAAAATCGACATCTCCGAGAAAAGACGCCCCACCGACGGACGGATCAAGATCACCGTGGGCGACAAGCAGCTGGACCTGCGGGTGTCGATCATCCCCACCAATCACGGCCAGTCCTGCGTCATGCGGCTGCTGGACAAGGACAACATCAAAGTCGGCGTGCGACAACTCGGGTTGTCCCAGCGCGACTACCGGAACTTCAACGGCCTGATCCGCCGACCCAACGGGATCGTCCTGGTGACCGGGCCGACCGGGTCGGGCAAGACGACGACCCTGTACGCGGCCCTGAACGCGCTGAACCGACCCGACCGCAAAATCATCACCGCCGAGGACCCCGTGGAGTACTACTTGCCGGGGATCAACCAAGTCGAAGTGAAGCACAACATCGGCCTGGACTTCGCCCGCATCATCCGCGCGATGCTCCGCCAGGCCCCCAACATCATCCTGGTCGGCGAAATGCGGGACCACGAGACCGCATCGATGGGAATCCAGGCTTCTTTAACGGGACACTTGGTTTTCAGTACACTGCACACGAACGATGCGCCCAGTGCCATCAGCCGAATGGTGGACATCGGTGTACCCGGCTACATGGTGGCCAGCAGCGTGATTGCGGTGCTGGCCCAGCGTCTGGTGCGGACCATTTGCCCCCGCTGCAAGGTGAAATGGAAACCGCCGGAAAGCGTGATCGCCGACAGCGGCCTGCCGCCGGAGATGATCAAGCAGGCGGAGTTCGCCAAGGGCAAAGGATGCACGTACTGCGGCAAGTCCGGGTTCCGCGGACGACTGGGGATTTACGAATTGATGTTGGTGAACAACAAGATGCGTGAACTGATGTTCAAAGGCGCGTCGACCAACGAGATTCGCGAGAAAGCCATAATCAACGGCATGTCAACGCTTTACGCCGACGGAATGCTGAAGGTCATCCGCGGGATCACCAGCTTCGAAGAAGTCTACCGCGTGGCCAAAAAGACGGAGCAGGAGGGCTTGGCGATGAGCCACATCGTCAAGGACTTGGCCTCCTTGTAAGCCCGCCCGAGGTCGCCCGATTCCGGCGATTTTCGTCGGCCCCGCGGGACGGCCTGGCCCCCCTGTCCCCTCGCCCGATCCCAGGTCCCGCCGCCCGGAGCGGCGTCGTGCCGGGCGACGCGTCCCCCTGTGGCCTGACGAACCAGCCCTTTCAGGGGGATTCTCAAGATCCCTTGTGACCGCTGTCGCAAGTCGAAACTGTGCCAAAAGCGAGGTTTCCTTTGCTTGCCGGCGAAACTCTGCGATAATGGCATTACCGACGGCGAAGTGAGCAGCTAAGGAGGCTCACTTTCCCTTCACCAACTTTTCACACTTGCTAGCAATACAACACGCGATTCGCCGCCGGGCGTTTGCGGCGGTGCCGGCAACTTTTCCTCCTCGGCGGGTCCACTGAAGGAACCAGACCATGGCCACTGTGCTGATCGACAAGCTGCTGCAAGCGGCCGTCAAACAGGGCGTCAGCGACATCCACATCGTCGTCGGCCAGCCCCCGGTGTTTCGTCTGCACGGGCGGATGCGAAAACTGGAAACCAAGACGTTGGAAGCCGAAGACAGCGTGGCGCTGATGAAGAGCATCACGCCGGAACGCTGCCAGCGGGAACTCCAAGAGACGGGCAGCACGGACTTCGGGTTCGCGTTCGGCGAACTGGCTCGGTTCCGGGTTTCGGTCTTCAAGCAGCGTGGCTTCATTTCGATGGTGCTGCGACAGATCCCCAACGACAAATTGACGCCCGAGCAGCTCGGCCTGCCCGAATCGGTGGTCAAACTGGTTCACCGCCCGCGTGGTCTGTTCTTGGTCACCGGGCCGACCGGGTCGGGCAAGTCGACGACGCTGGCATCGCTGATCAACTTGCTGAACGAGACCGTCGACCACCACATCATCACGATCGAAGACCCGATCGAGTTTTACCACGACCACATCGAAAGCACGATCAACCAACGCGAAGTCGGCGTCGA
>CAYVRC010000218.1:0-8625 GCA_964453205.1 uncultured Pirellulaceae bacterium
AACTACGTTTCAAACCATCGGTCGATTTCCAATTCCCGCTGAACCAGCACAGTCCAGAAGAATCCCCCACCTCCGCACCATAGATGGTCAAAACGCTTGCGCTAGGTATTCCCCCAATCGATGGACGACGGCAAGGACGTGCTGCCAAAGATGACGTCGGTCTCTCCGGCTTCCTCGCGAAGATTGCCGACCGAGTCGGCCCATCGTGACGCGACGATGAGATCCGCAAGCCCGTCACCGTTGCGGTCTCCCCCTTCGGCTCCTCGGATCGCATTATCCTGCGGAGCGGCGCCGAAGATCGTGACGCCCAAGGATCCAAGATTGCCCAGATCGACCGAACTGGGTAGCGAGGTTCCGCCAAGTTCATGTCCCCTATAGCCGTCACGAAGACGCCGGCCTGATCGCCTGTTTCGGCACCGTAGAACGTCGAACCTTCGCTTGCCAACACCGAGGCAAGGTCCACGACGGCCAGCAGTCGTCTTTGCTCCATGCTCTCCAACGCAAGCTTTCGTCGCCGATGTCAATTTTTCTTGACGTTGCGTCCGGTCACCGCGTTTGCCGCGCAAGCGTTAGGATGACGCCGAAATGCTCGTGGGAGCTTGAAGCAGGGGACTGATGATGCGGTCATGAATGGCTTTCGTTAGACGCAAGGACCCACCCGGCTCGGATCATAATCGGGTGGAAGACTAGAGATCGGTGTGGTTGAGACCCACCACCAAAGCCGCGAAGTGTCACACCCCCGGACCGAAAATTTCGGAAACTCGTCCCAATACAAGCGAACACATGGGCCTATCCGTCAACGGCCGGGGCGTTGATCTGGGAGTTCCCAAGTTTTCTCACGTTTTCCGGTCCACCGTCGCAGCCGTTTTCGGCTTTAACCTATGCATCGTTGTGAACACCAAGTGAGAAATCATCGCATGATGGGCGAAACCGAAAAATTGCCGGAACGATTCAAGGCCGGCGAACATCGGGTACGGGGAAAGCTGCTGGAGCGAAAACGCAATTTCTTACGACCTTTCGTCGATCTGCGACTGGACTCGTATTTGAGAGCCAGGGTCGATCCGTCGGATGTCGTTCAAGAAACGCCGATGGTGGCCGGTGAGAGAATCCACGAGTTCGTCGAGCGATACCCGGCGATTGCCAGCGACATTCGCTGCGTGTTGCCTGCGTTGGCTCAAGTCACACCGTCGGTCGAGGGTTCGCCCAACGCTGCGTCCTTGAACCCGGGAATCGTCGGCGGAGAATTTGGCGACTTTCGTGTCTTGAGGGAAATCGGCCGCGGGGGCATGGGAGTGGTCTACCAAGCGTAGCAACTTTCGCGAGCACAAGCCGATTTTGACGAAACCCGCAAACTGGGCCGACGTCGGACGAAAATGGGTGATCCGTAGTCAAACCGTTGCGGCCTTGCTGGTGCTTTTCGCCGTGTTGTCGATGATCGGCTTGGCGATCAGCACGGCGCTGGTCACTCGGCAAAGGAATGCCGCTCTGAATGCCGGCGAATCCGAGCGGAATCAGAGGCAAATCGCAGATCAAGCGACCGGAGAAGCGCGGCAGCAAACCCTGCGTGTCGAAGCAAGCTTACGAGCCGCATGCGAGGACGTGGACACTTACTTTACGAAAGTCTCCGAAGAAAGAGGACTTTCCGCCTTCATTCGGATGGAAAATCTGGTGGTTCCGCACGATCGCATTGCACCAAACGGGGCAGGCACAAGAAACCCAAGATCTGTTCGACACGTTGTCGAATCAACCGATGCAAACGGACGCGCCGGAGGAGAAATGGATGAAGCTCCGCGATCGAGAGGCGGAATTCCTGGGTATCGCTAGCCCCGGTGAAGCAGCTTCGATAGCGGAAGCTCGCTGAGCTGCCTCGTCAAAAAAATCGGCTCGTGGCACGTCGTCAGTTTGCAGTGGACGATCGCGGCCCCAAATTTTTTGACTCATCGGCGGTTAGCTGTTGATACTCCGCCCACTTTTCGTCGTCGCCCAGTCGGCGAAGATTTTCGGCCAAGATCACGTTGTCGGCGGTGCGGAGCAGGCGTTCGTACTTGACGATTTTGTTTCGCGGACCGGCTTCGGCTTGTTTATCATCGGCCAGCTTTCGGTAACGACCGTAATCCGGATGACGCCGAACGACTCGCAAGAATTCGTCTTGCCGATCGGTCAGCAACGAAACGGACAGCGGATTCAAGACGTTCGCCAGCGGCGGCCAGCGGTTCAGAAGGTCTTTGGCGATCTCGCGCCGCAGCCGGCTCGCCGGATCGTTTCGCCGGGAAGATCGGCGACGACGTGGTCGACTTTCTTGATATGCGGTTTCCAAGCGATCCGAGCCCGACAGGTTCAGTTGCTCGGACAGGCCTTCCAAGACGGCCCGCTGCGACGGCGACGCGAGTTCCAAAACGGTTTCATAGGACTCGTCATCGCCCAACAAGTTCGTTTCGCCTTTCTCACGAAAGCGACTGTGGACGGTCAAGTATTCACCCGAGGTGATGACCGGTAAATCGATCGTATCGGCGGACAAGATCGTGTACGCATGGGCTTCGGCGATCGAAATGCGACCGTCCCCGTCATGGTCGGGCAAGGCGATGGTGTTTCCGGTGCGATCTTTTCCCAACACCGCCGCCAGAAAATAGGTGCTGTATTCGGCGTAGTTGGCTTCGTCCACGTCGGGCGTGCAGCCGGCCGCCGGGCGATCGTGAACGGTGGCGAAAACGCCGACGCGACGTTGTCGTGATAAGCCCCGTTCAGGGTCGCCTTGATCAAAAATCAGTCTCGCGAAGCCGCCCGAATAACACTGCACCATCACCAAGACGACTTCGATGTCTTGGGGCAAGCGATCCAGCATGTCGGAGAATTCCGTCATGCGAATGAAGGTGGTCCCCCACGCCGCGATCGTCGTGTCGTGTTCGTTCCCGCGACGTTGGCTTTCGTTGCCGTGCGCCGTCACGTAGACGATCAAACGGTCACCCGGCTTCATCGATTGCCCCGTCGTGTCGAACCAACGCCGAACGTTGGTCGCCGTCGCCGCGCCTCGGACGTTCGGGATTTGGTGATTGCGGTACGACAAGCCCAGGTCGTCATCGTCGCCGAAAAATTCGGCCATCAGCCGGTTCACTTCGGGGACGGCGGATCGATCCATGACTTGCAAGTCCGCCGCGGGGTCGTCACCGTCGGCAAAATAGATGTCGTTGCGTACCGGGGAGAGTCCGATTTCCTGAATCGTTCGCTGAAACAGCAAGACATTTTTTTCCAAGGACGCCTGATTGCCTTCGGCGGCATAGCCGCCACCGATCGTCAGCACGAAATCGCCGGCGGGCAACGTCAAGCCGCTCGGCAACAAAACGATGCCGAACAAAAGACGGGTCAAAAGGGAATTCATCGGAACAACTTGGGGCTGGAACCATGGGTCGACGGCGGCGGCGTCACTGCCGCTGTATGATGTTAACCCCGAAGACCCGTCCGAGGTTCGAACCAAGCATCGCCTGACGCAAAGAGCGAAATCGGCACCATGACCAGCTTTGTGAATTCATCCGTCGCGTCGCCGACGCGTTTGTTTTTTTTCTTCGCGACGGCGTGGTCCGTTGTCTCGCTACCCACGTCCGGTTTCACCCAATCGCCCGGTCGCCAACGGCCCAATCTGGTGTTCTTGATGGCCGACGATCAGTGCACCTATTCGATGGGTTGCTACGACACCCCGGGGGCCGACACGCCGAACTTGGACCGACTGGCTGCCGACGGCATGATCTTCGATCGTCACTACGTCACGACGGCGATCTGCATGGCCAGTCGTGCCACCGTGATGACGGGAAAACACGAATTCAAGACCGGGTGCAATTTCGAACACGGCCCGCTGCTGCGGACCGACTGGCAACAGTCGTACCCGGTGTTGCTACGCAAGGCGGGCTACCGAACCGCGTTCGCCGGTAAATTCGGTTTCGAAGTCGCGGAGGTTTCGCCGGACGGTACGGCCGCCGGAAAAGGTGACTTGCCCACAGACGATTTCGATGTCTGGGGCGGCGGGCCCGGACAGACGTCTTACGACACCGCAAAGAATCCTTCGATGAAAAAGTACGCGGAGGAATATCCGCATTCGACGCGGTCTTACGGTGCTTTCGGATGTGACTTCATCAAGTCTTCGGCCCAAGGTCGGCAACCGTTCTGCTTGTCGATCAGTTTCAAAGCACCGCATCACCCCGTCACGCCCGATCCGCTCGATGATGATGTCTATGCCGGTGCCGCGTTCACCAAGCCGGCCAATTTCGGCCGTGACTACGGGACGCACTTTGCGCCGCAAAGCCGCCAAGGTCGCCAGTACGAACGCTTTCATTCGTGGCACTACAGCGACGACTACGACGGCGTGATGGCCAAGTACTACCAACAGATCTACGCGATCGATGTCGCCGTCGGAATGATCCGCGATGCGATCCGCGAAGCGGGCGTGTCCGACGACACGGTGATCGTTTACACCTCCGACAACGGTTTCATGTGCGGCTCGCACGGTTACGGTTCCAAAGTCCTGCCGTACGAAGAATCCTCGCGTGTTCCGCTGATCGTCTTCGACCCGAGGCGTTGGCCCGAACGGTCCACGACCGAGCCACGTCCCATCCGACGGTGCGACGCCTTGACCGGGAACGTCGACATCGCGGTGACTTTGTTGTCACTGGCGGGTGTTCAGGTCCCCGCGGATGTCGATGGACGAGACTTGAGCCCCTTGCTGGACGATCCGGCCGGATCCGGCCATGGGTCGCTGCCGCTGATCAACGTCTGGGGTCCCGAACCGGTCCACAGCTTGGCGGTGGTCACCGACCGCTGGAAATTCATCCGCTGGCCGTATCAGGTGGGCGAATTCGAGGCGACCGAGGAGCTGTACGATCTGCGAGCAGACCCGTTGGAGCGGACGAATTTGGCCGTCGCCCCGTCCCACCGACGGGAGCTATCGGAGATGCGCTCGCTGTACGACCAATGGGTGAACACATGGTCAACCCAGGGGGTTCGCAGGCACCGGTACCCGCAGCACGCGTCGTTTTTCGAGCGGCCCGAGGGGCGGTGAGGGGAGTCCGCGAGCCGCCGATCCGCTTGGGAGAGTTTGAGGATTTCGAAATTTTTCGCCATTGACTGACCTGCGACAAAGCGTGACAGTTGGGGTCAGTTTGGTACCACACCCGACGTAGTTTTTCTGGTTCGGACCGTTTTCTTTCCAGTCGCTCGCCGGGCGAAAGAGGGCTTTCGCCTCTGTTGGTGCCGGTTCGTAGGGTTAGTTTTGTGACGAATATTTATGTGGGGAACTTGGCGTTCTCAGCGACCGATGACGACTTGCGTGGTGCTTTCGAGGCCTACGGCCAAGTCGACACGGTGAACATCATCATGGATCGGGAAACTGGACGGTCTCGAGGTTTTGCGTTTGTCGAAATGACAGACGCGGACGGTGCGAAGGAAGCCATCGAGAATCTCAACGGCGCGGCGATCGCCGGTCGGAACGTGACGGTCAACGAAGCACGACCTCGTGCCCCCCGCAGCGGCGGCGGCGGTGGTGGAGGCGGCGGTCGAGGCGGCTGCGGCGGTGGCGGCGGCGGTGGTGGCCGCGGCGGCTACGGCGGCGGCGGTGGTTACGGCGGCGGAGGAGGAGGCCGAGGCGGCGATCGTTACTGAACATCCTTCCCGGGGCATGCCTAACTGTCCCGCTTGAAGTCGGTTCGTGTTCGATTTTTTCCGGACAGGGAAACAGTCGAAACGTCAACATCCACGGGGGAGACGACCGAGTCGGTCGCCTCCCCCTTTTTTTTCGGCGTGTGAACCCACTCAGCGGCTCGGACGCATCGTCGGTTCGCTGCTGGCAGCGTGCCGGATCGAAGCGAACGCGTAGAAAACCGGATAGACCAGGGTCAGGGCGACCAACCAAATCGGCGTCCGCGGGTAATCCCAACCCAACATCGCGACCAAACCGGCCGTCCAAAACAGCCCGCCGATCATGATCGGTTTTTTCCAAGGCCGAGGGGCCAAGTTCGGATACAGCAACCAGACCGGCGCGATCGTCAGAACGCTCAGCGTCCACAGCGTCACCGCGGTCAGCCAAGGACTGATTTGCGTGCTAAACACCCCCGCGTAGATCGCGAACAAATTCCAATAGGACGGAAAGCCTCGAAAGACTCCGCGGGCTTCGTCTTTGGCTTCGCGATGAGCGAACCCGAGCAGGCTGGCAACCATGGCGAAGACGACCGTAAAGCCGTAGCTCGTCGGCATCCATTGCATCCGCCAAATCAGCATCAACGGCAAAAAGGCGAACGTCAGGTAATCCAACAGGTCATCGATGACTCGGCCGTCGATGCTGGCGGCGTGCTTCTTGACGTGGAACCGACGCGCCAGCGGGCCGTCGATCGCATCGATCAGTGTCGCCAACAGCAGGTAGACGAACACCAACCGCGGATCACAATCGCCTTGGGTCAATTCGTGCGCCGCCAAGGCCGCCGGGATGACTCCTGACGCGGTCAGCAGATGAACGAGATACGCCGGTTTGAACAAGAGACCTTTCCCATCAGTGCAGAAGAAAACCTCGCCGGGTTTGACGGCGAGGCTTTCTGCTTGACGAACCGATTCGATTTAGTTGTTCGACGAATCGAACAGACGAGTCGGTTCTTCGCTGATCACTTCGCTTTGCAGCATCTTACTCGTCAAAGCGGCTTCAAAACGCACGTTTCCGGTACCAGTCGGTTTTGCCGTGACCGTAAATTCGGCTCGATCACCGGGACGCATCGTTTTGATCGGTGCGAACTCGACCGCGTTACCCTCGCTATTGACTTCGGTGGGTCCGTCAGCGGCATCGAACTTCAGGTTGTCGGGCAATTTCGCAACCAGCTGAACGTTTTCGTCCGTTGCGTCGCCTTCGTTCCAAACGGTGATCGTGTACTGGACCTTGGTTCCGTCTTGCACGGGATCTTCGTCATCGACGACGGCCAGTTGCAGGGCGGGCAAGCGAACGATCTTGAGCGTGGTCATTGCCATCGCAGTCACTTTGCTCGTCGATTCGGCTTGATCTTCCGCCGCATCGACGGTGCACACATAACGTGCTTCCACCTTCGTCGGTAGTTCTTGCAGGTTATCCGTCCGGATGGCGTAGGTGAACTCGGCCGTTTCACCGGCCTTCAGACGATCGATCACAAACGAATCACTTTGCATGTCCTTGTCACTGCCGCTTTGGCCTGACGCATCACTGCTGCCGCCCTGATCGGACGAATCTTGCTTGTTGGCCATCGTGGGCTGGCCGCCGTTTTGCTTTCCGGACTGACCGGACGACTCATTCATGCTTTTTTCGTATTCACTCATGTCGGCCAGGTTGGCCTGAGACGGCCAACTGACGGTCACGTTGACCGAATCCGCGGCGATATTACCGTCGTTGGTGATCGTTGCCGTGAACGTGGCCATGCCATCGCCGTAGATTCGTTTCGGGCCTTTCACGTCGGCAACGAGGTCGGCCGCGACGACGTTGGTGGTGGTTTCCTTGCTACGGCTTTCCAAGTCGCTGTTCTCGGCCTTCGCAACGGCGCGGCTGCTGAATCGACCGGTCTTCTTGGCGTAAACACGGGCGACGAATTCACGAGTCTCGCCGGCGTCCAGGCCGTCGACGGGAAACGACAGTTCGCTACTTCCTTCGATCGTGGCCAAACCATCCCCGAGAGAATCGGTGATGGTGAATCGTCCGACGTCACCGCTGCCACCGTTTTTCACTCGGTACGTCAATTCGATCAAATTACAGCGATTCGTTTTCTTCGGTGCTGTCTTTGTGAGTTCGAGATCTGGTTTGACGATTTGACTGGTCAAACAAAGGGCGGGAGTGTAGTTGGCAATTTCCAAGCAATTTCTCAGTTCGCCTTCTTCGTCGGCGGAGGCTTTGACGACAAAAGTGCGGCTTTCGCCAGGATTCAGCTTGGAGATCATCATCTGATTTTTAGAGCTCTTCGAATCACTCCCGGATTGGTCTCCGTTCTGCTTCTCGCTCGTGGCTTGGTTTTGCCCGGACGATTGCTCGCTTTGGTCACCTTGGTTGCTTTGGTCACCCTGCTCGCTTTGGTCACTCGATTGACCTTGCATGGAAACCGATTCGATGCTGAAACCTGCGGTTTTTCTTTGCTTCAGCTTGATGTCGTGAAGGACGACATTGTCCGAAGTGTTCATCACTTCGATGTTGTAATTGAATGATTGGCCGACTTTGGCGGATTCGGGCATGGCCGCCTTGATCATCAACAAACCGTCACCAGTTTGCATGGAATCTTGGGCATAGGCGGCGCCGAAACAGTTGGCGACGACAAACAACGCGGTACAAGCGGTCACTCGCGCGCTACGACGGAAGGAATAGCTCATAGGAACATCCTGGGAAAGTGAATGGGAAACGAAGGTCGGGTGATCGCTTCACCCGTACCTGCCGAACCGACTGACGCAACCCACATGCCAAATTCGGCTTTCGGTACTTCGTTGAATCATCCGATCTTCTCGCGAGCTCGACGAGCCCGAGTCGACGCCGACGCCGACGAGCCCTCAGACCGCTTCGACAATCGGCTCGTCTTCTTTCACCGGTTCGCAGTGCCGGCTCGATCGACAGGGTTCTTCGCCGAGTACGACAGCGATCGGATAAGT
>CAYVRC010000219.1:0-8322 GCA_964453205.1 uncultured Pirellulaceae bacterium
ACCGGCGGATCGGTAATACCCAGCACGCAGGCGCCTTCGCAAGGTGCCGGACAGGTTCGGCCGGTGAATTCGGGAAAGTTGTTGGTCTTGTGCAGCCGCTCGATCGCCTCTTTCCAGCGGTTGTTGTAAACCAAGTCGTTCCACTCGGGAATCAAATTATCGATCGGACACCCGGTCGCCGACTGACAAAACGGAACGCCGCAATCCATGCAGCGAGCGCCTTGTTCCTGCAACTGATCGATCTTGGGTTCGGTGTAGATTTCGTCGTAGTCGTTGATGCGAATGACTGGCAATCGCCAGGGGACTTTTTTGCGATCGTACTCTTTGAAGCCGGTAGGTTTGCCCATGATCAGGATTCCAACTATTTGATTTTCAGATTTTGTATCGGGGAGATTTGATTATTCTTCTAAACCACTGCCGGTTCTTGCTCGGCGGCCGTCTCTTGCAACACGCGTTTGTAATCGGTCGGCATGACCTTGACGCACTGCGACAAGAATCCGTCCCAGTCCTCGATCGCTTCTCGGGCGACTTCGCTTTTGGTGTACTCGAGGTGTCGCCGGATCATGTCTTTGACTTCGGCTTCCTCTTCGGCCGATTCGATCCTTTCCAGTTCGACCGTCGCCAGATTGCAATTCAAATTGAAGTCGCCGACGCGGTCCCAGATGTACGCGATCCCGCCGGACATGCCGGCGGCAAAGTTGCGTCCGGTCACGCCCAAACAAACCACGCGTCCGCCGGTCATGTATTCACAACCGTGATCGCCGACCCCTTCGACGACGGCCCGGGCACCACTGTTGCGGACACAAAACCTCTCGGCCGCACGTCCGCTGAAGAACGCTTCTCCGCCGGTCGCGCCGTACAGGCACACGTTGCCGACGATGATGTTTTCGTGCGACGAAAAACTGCTTTCGCGTGGCGGGTAGACGATGATTTTGCCTCCCGAAAGCCCTTTGCCGATATAGTCGTTGCCGTCGCCTTCCAATTCGATCGTGATGCCGTGAGCCAGAAACGCTCCCATGCTTTGTCCGGCCGATCCGCTCAGTTCGATGCGGATCGTGTCGTCCGGCAAACCGGCTTGACCGTACTTTTTGGCGACTTCGTTGCTGAGGATCGTGCCGACGGTGCGATTGATGTTGACCACGGGCGACTGAATGACGACCGGGGTGCCGTTTTCGATCGACGAAGCGACTGCCGGCAATAGCGATTGCATGTCCAACGAACGCTCCAAGCCGTGATCCTGTTGCACGGTGCAGCGGACGTCGACGTGGTCGTGCGGCCGCGCCGCGGGTGCCAAGATCGGTGTCAGGTCCAAGCCGTCAGCCTTCCAGTGCTTGATCGCCGCGTCGGTGTGCAGGAATTCCGTCCGGCCGATCATGTCGTCGATCGTCTTGAAGCCCAAACTGGCCATGATGCGTCGCGCCTCCTCGGCAACCATGAACAAGTAATTGACGACGTGTTCGGGCTTGCCGTTGAACTTCTTGCGAAGCTCCGGGTCTTGGGTCGCGATGCCGACCGGGCATGTGTTCAGATGGCACTTGCGCATCATGATGCACCCCAGTGTGACCAGCGGTGCGGTGGAGAAACCGAATTCCTCCGCACCCAACAACGCCGCGATGACCACGTCGCGTCCCGTTTTCAATCCGCCGTCGGTCTGCAAGACGACGCGGCTGCGCAAGTCGTTGAGCACCAAGACTTGATGCGTTTCGGCGATGCCCAGTTCCCACGGCAGTCCGGCGTGCTTGATGCTGGTAAGCGGCGACGCGCCGGTACCACCGGTGTCACCGGAGATCAAAATGTGATCGGCATGGGCTTTGGCGACGCCCGAGGCGATCACGCCGACGCCGACTTCGCTGACCAATTTGACGCTGATCCGCGCGGCGCGGTTGGCGTTCTTCAAATCGTGAATCAGCTGCGCTAAATCCTCGATCGAATAGATGTCGTGATGCGGCGGCGGACTGATCAGCCCCACGCCCGGCGTGCTGTAACGAATGCCGGCGATGTACTTATCGACCTTCTTGCCGGGCAGTTCCCCGCCCTCGCCGGGCTTGGCACCTTGGGACACCTTGATTTGCAGCTCGTCGGCGTTGGTCAAGTATTCGATCGTGACGCCGAAACGCCCCGACGCGACCTGCTTGATGGCCGAGCGTTTCGAATCGCCGGTGGGCATGGGAACGAAGCGGGCGGGGTCTTCGCCGCCTTCGCCGGTGTTGCTTTTGCCGCCCATGCGGTTCATGGCGATCGCCAAGGATTCGTGGGATTCGGCGCTGATGCTGCCCAGCGACATCGCTCCGGTGCAGAACCGTTTGACGATCTCGCCGGCCGGTTGGACCTGATCCAGCGAAATCGACTTTGACGGATCGACGTCAAAATCCAACAGCCCACGCAGCGTGCAGCGTGTCCGGTTGTCTTCGTTGATTTCGTGAGCGAATTTCCAATACGCGTCTTCGTTGTTGTTTCGCGCGGCGACCTGCAAGCTGCTGATCGCCTGCGGGCTCCAGGCGTGCTTTTCGCCCTCGGCACGCCAGTGGAATTCGCCCAGGTTGGGAAGCTGCTTTTGGTGATCCGACTTGTCGACGGGGAATCCCAACGCATGGCGACGCAAAGTTTCCTCGGCGATGACGCCAAAGGAGACACCCTGGATGCGGCTGGCCGTGCCGACGAAACACTTGTTGACGACTTCGTCTTTCAGGCCGAGTGCTTCGAAGATCTGGGCGCCTTTGTAACTTTGCAGCGTACTGATGCCCATCTTGGCCATCACCTTCAACATGCCCTTGGCGACCCCCTTTCGATAAGCCGCCACGACCGCGTCGTCGTCGGCCAACGATTCGGGCAACAATCCGTCGTCGCTGGATTGCCACAACGCTTCGAAAGCCAAATAAGGATTGATGGCATCGGCGCCGTAGCCGACCAACAGGCAATGATGATGCACCTCACGGGCTTCACCCGTTTCGATCGCCAGACCGACGCGGGTCCGCTTCGCCGTTTTGACCAAGTGGTGGTGGACGGCCCCGGTCGCCAATAGCGCGCTGACAGGGACGCGATCCTGGGAGATCGCGCGATCGGTCAGCACCAGCAGCTGGATGCCCTCGTCGGCCGCCGCTTCGGCTTCCGCCGCGATCCGGTCGAGCGTCTTGACCACCCCCGCTTTGCCTTCGCTGCGGTCAAAGGTGATGTCGATCACTCGGCAGTTCCAACCGGTGTAGTTGACGTGCTTGAGCGCGGCGATTTCCTCGTTGGTCAGAATCGGGTGCTCGATCAGCAAGCGATGGCAATGCTCGGGCGTCGCGGCCAACAAGTTCTGCTCCGGACCGATGTAGCATTCCAACGACATGATGACTTCTTCGCGGATCGAATCGATCGCCGGGTTGGTCACCTGGGCGAACAGCTGCTTGAAGTAGTCGTAAATCAACCGCGGCTTATCGCTCAGACACGCCAACGCGCTGTCGTTGCCCATCGAACCGACGGGATCACGAAGCTGTTGGACCAACGGCCTCAACATGAACTTCATCGTTTCGGCGGTGTAACCGAAGGCTTGCATCCGAGCCAGCAGGGTGTCGCTGTCAAAACCGTGGCCCTCCTTTTCCGGGTTCAAATCGGACAGGCGGATCCGTTGTTCACGAAGCCAATCGCCGTAAGGTTTCTTGCGGGCAAAGTCGCTTTTGAGTTCTTCGTCGGGAATCAGCCGGCCCTGTTCGAAATCGACCAGGAACATCTTGCCGGGCTGCAAACGACCTTTCTCTTTCACGATCGCGGGGTCGACCGGCACCACCCCGACCTCGCTGGCCATGATCACGCGATCGTCATGCGTGATGTAGTAACGGCTGGGACGTAGCCCGTTTCGGTCCAACGTCGCGCCGATGTACTTGCCGTCGGTAAAGGCGATCGATGCGGGGCCGTCCCACGGTTCCATCAGGCTGCTGAAGTACTCGTAAAACGCACGCTTGTCCTCGTTCATCGTCTCGTGCTTCTGCCACGCTTCGGGCACCATCATCATGACGGCTTCCTGCAGCGTGCGACCGTTCATCAACAAGAACTCCAGCACGTTGTCACAGGTCCCTGAATCGCTGCAGTGCGGTTCGACGACCGGAAACAGTTTCTTCAAGTCGTCGCCGTAAAGCTCGCTCTCGGCCGAACCCTCGCGGGCACGCATCCAGTTCGCGTTGCCACGCAGCGTGTTGATTTCGCCGTTGTGCGACATGAACCGTAGCGGTTGGGCGCGGTCCCAGCTGGGAAACGTGTTGGTCGAAAAACGACTGTGGACCATCGCCAAGTGCGTTTCGAAATCTTCGTCACGCAAGTCGCTGTAGTAAGGCATCACCTGGGCCGGCGTCAGCATGCCCTTGTAGATGATGACCTTGGTGCTGAGCGAACACACGTAGAACATGAGCGCTTGGTCGAGATCCTCGCTGCCGCGGAGTCGATGGCTGGCTTGCTTGCGAATCAGATAAAGCTGTCGCTCGAACTGTTCCCGCGTCAGCCCCTCGGCGGCGCCGACGAACAGCATTTCGATCGCCGGTTCGCTTTGTCGAGCGGTCGGGCCGACGTCCGCCGCCTCTGTCTCTTGGGGAACGTCCCGCCAACCGATCAGTTTCTGTCCGGTCTCGGCGACCAACGCGTTGATCGTGTCTTTGCAGAATTGACGTTCTTCGCGGTCCGGCGGCAAAAAGATCAAACCGGCGGCGAACTTCCCGGGCTCGGGCAAGTCCACGCCCAAGTCACGCCGCGCCACCTTGGTCAGAAACTTGTGCGGCAGACCGCACATCATGCCGGATCCGTCGCCGGTGTTCGGTTCGCACCCGCAACCGCCACGATGGTCCATGTTCTGCAACATCGTGTCGGCATCGACGACGATCTGGTGGCTGGGTTGGCCTTTGATGTGCGCGATGAATCCGACGCCGCAGCTGTCCTTTTCATGCTCCGGGTCGTACAAACCTTGGGCCGGCGGGAGATGGTGAAGGGGTTTCTTGGCGTTCATGGTTTTCATCCGCTGCAAGGCTGGCATCGGCTCATTCCGATGCGACGGTTTCAATGAAAATAGGGTTCAGGCGACGACCGACGTCGTGCCGTGACCTTGGGATTTGGTGTCCGAAGATTTCGTTTTTTGGCCCGACACGCGTCGGCCCGCTGGCGTCGTCGCCGGCAAGCCTCCGCCCGTCGGCGTCTTGTTCGCGGAAGCCAATCGGCCCCGCGAGTCGATCGGCAAGGGACGCCCCAGCAACAGCGAGACGAATTCCACCGACGCCGGCGACAGCTTCGCCGAACGACGGAAAATGAACCCCAGCGGACGTGTCATGTGGAACGCCGGGCAAGCGATCATCCGCAGCGAACCCTCGGCGGTTTCACGACGCACGACCGACTGCGGCAGGAACCCGATCCCGCCGTTGGCTTCGATCGCCCGGACCATCGAATCCGCGTTGTCGAATTCGATATTGAAATCGACGTCGATCCCCGCCCTGATCAACAACCGGTCGATTTCGGTTCGCAGCAGCAAAGACCGCGAAAACCCGACCATCCTCACACCCGTCAGGTCCCCCGCGGTGACCTCGGTCTGGGCCGCCAAGGGATGCCGCTTGGAACAGACCAGCCGCATCGGTTCGTTCTGCCAAACCACGTGCTCGATCTGCTTGGTGTTTTTCGGAAAGCTGACCAAGCCGAAATCGACCTCTCCGGCTTGCACCATGTCGACGACCCGCTCGCTGTGGCCGTACTCCAAGCGGACCTGGACGCCCTCGTGCCGACGCGAAAACTCCGCCGTCGCGTCGGGCATGTAGCTCAACCCGACCGAATAAATGGTGCCGATGCGAACCTCGCCGTCCAGACGAGTTCCTCGGCTGCGAACCTGCCGCTCCAGCTCCTGGTAATCCCGCAACACCCCGCGGACGCCGCGAAAGTAGACCTCACCGGCATCGGTCAAAATCAAAGGGCGTTTGCTGCGGTCGATCAGCACCGCCCCGACGGCTTCTTCGAGTTGCTGAATCGATTGGCTGACCGCACTCTGGGTCAAATCGAAAGCGGCCGCAGCTCGGCTAAAGCTGCGTTGCTCGGCAACGGCACAAAAAATTTCGAGAGACCGGAGTTGCAACGACTTCGACGACCATCAGTAGGATTAATACTCTGGAATCCTTTCCTCAACAAAACTGAAGGTAGACTAGAAGCAGGTCGCAGCGGCGTCAAGAGTCTGTTTTGATCGGTCTGTGTGGTGGACCGATCGGCACCCGGACGATCCGTCGATCCGGCTCATTCGGCCGCATGGCCGCGGAAACGCTGCGGCAGAGTAAAGGCGTACAGGACGACCACGCCGCCGATGAACAACAGCGCCCAGGGGAACGCCTCGCCCGGCGTCCACGCCTTCGTGGTGTATCCGGGTGGTCCGCTGGGGTCCATGAACTCGGCGGCGTTGGGCTCAACCGCCTCGTACAGGTTCGCGTGTTCGATCAGCATCGATTCGACGCCGACGATGATCGCCATGATTCCGAAGGCTAAAAACAGGGATCGCCACATGATCATGATCTCCGACGAAGCTTGCGGGGGGGGATTTGGGACGGGAGGCTGCTTCGTCCCTTATCGACGTCGGCCACCGACCGCCTGCACGTGGAGGGCGTCGGGCCTTGCGATCGACAGAACACTCGCATCGCGAACGACCGGCAATTCAGAGCAGGTGCTGCGCTTTGACTTGGAGATACTGGTTGACCAGCGGCGCGGTCAGCTCGTCCGGAAACGTGTCGACGCACAGCACACCCCGGTGGCGGAGGTCCCGCAGCACCTGCTGACGCCAGATCAAAATGTCCGCCGCCGCGGCGCCGCGGTAAACACGGGGTCGATCCGCCACGGCGATCGATTCTTGCCCGCCGGACTTGGCGCGTCGATGCGACCGGGGCGGTGCGGGGGCACCGGGCGGATCCTCTTCCGGCGTCAACCGCGCGGCCATCTGCATGATCGCCGGGTCGTCGGCCACCGCATCGGCGGCGTCGAACAACGCCCGGTCTCGTAGCAACACGGCCAGCGGCAAATGCCGCCCCGACAGGTTGCCCAGGTAATCGACCACCGCCGCCGCGTTGACTTCGTCGATCACGTTCGTGGTCAGCGTGACCAGGGAGCGTCGCTTGCAATGGTTCTGCAGATACACGAACGCTTGGTCGTAACGCGATTCGACCATCCGCGGGAATTGATCGAAGCCTGCTTGCAGCAAACGATTCATCTGGCTGGACCCGCCACGCGGCGGAATGTAAGCGTGAACGGTATCGGAAAAGCAAAGCATCCCCACCGAGTCGCCTTGGTGAAGCGCGACGTAGGCCATCATCAATGATGCGTTCAGGGCGTGATCCAACAGCGACAACCCCGCCGATTCGTTGGTCATCATGCGGCCGCAATCCAGCATGAAAATCACTCGCTGGCTTTGGTCGGTCTGAAACTGTTTGACCGTCAACTTGCGTCGCCGCGCCGTGCTTCGCCAATCGATGTGTCGATAGTTGTCGTCGCGACTGTAATCCCGCAAGCGTTCGAAATCACTGTCTTGGCCGATCCGCCTGGTGCGACGGACGCCGATCAGACTGAGCCGATTCGTCCGCGCCAGCAACGCGTAGTCGGACATCTGTTTCATGTCCGGGTAGACGTTGATCCGTGTGTCGAGGGGCAATCGCACATGCCGATGCCACAGACGCAGGGGGCTGTTCAGTCTCAAATAAACGTATTGCAGCCGGAAAGAACCGCGGCGAAACGGTTTCAGCTTTCGCGAGGCCGTCATTTCGTTGCCCGGCGGCAGCCGCAAATCGTGCTCCGCCGGATCGCTCCGGAAATGCTCCGGCAGGTCATCCTTGATCGCCCCGACCAAGGTCAAGGACGTTTGGTTGTGCAACGTCAAGCGACAATCCAAGGCCACACCGAGCGACCCGGTTCTTTTGTGATCCCGCCGGACGAGGATGCCCGAGCCCGTCGCCGTCACCAAAACGAATCCGTCGACCAGGGCGAACAACAACAACAGCCCGTCGATCGCCAGGACGACGGGCAACAGTCCCGGTACCGGCACGTTCAGCACACTGATCGCGAGTGAAATGCCCAACACGACCAGCCAACGCCGGGTGGGGTACAACCGGAATCTCCACGCGACCATGACCAGCGGCAGCAGGACCGCGGCGATCACCAGCCACGGCAGCGTCGACGCGTCCTGGAATCCCTGTTCGGCAGATCGGCTGAAACCACCCATGCGTTACAACGCCATCGTGACGGTTTTATTCTCGGTGTACGCCTTCAAGCCTTCTTCACCCAGCTCGCGGCCGTAACCGGACATCTTGAAACCGCCGAACGGTGCGGCCGCGTCGAACT
>CAYVRC010000220.1:0-8220 GCA_964453205.1 uncultured Pirellulaceae bacterium
CGTGACGAGAAGTTCGACATCGGGATCCACCTTCATCGCGCGAATCAGGCGTGGGTGCAGCGGAAGCAGCTGTTTGTAGAGCCTCCGGCCTATCGCCGAGTTTTGCAGGAGACTGGTATGAAGCGCACGACGCTGAAGATCGGGGTTGAGGTTTGTCGCGTCGGCGACCAGCATATGAAGATCAGCATCTGGAAAAAGTTGAGCTATCTGCTCGAGAACTTTCTCACCGCCACGTCGGTGAAAAGTCCAATGGTGTGCCAGAGCCACTTTGAGGCCTAACAGATTCTTTTGAAGCCCCGACTGATCCTGGCTTTTGTGCCCTGATGTTTTTTGAGCGACAAACGGTAGGCTCGGCGCGTCAGAAATCGAGCTCGTCGCTGTGACTTGGTTGTCCATCGAATCTCCAATCCTTCGGAAATGTTTGGTGAAGCATCCCGCTTCCCTCGTCGGCTCTTCGAATGAGCTTCGAAAAAGCTTGTTCGTCGTCGAATCGCCCCGCGATCAGATGAGATGCGTTTCGATCAGGCAGCTTTTTTGCTGACTTCGGTCGGCTTTGCTGCGGATCTTGTCGTTGGTTTGCCGGGCTTGGCGACCTTCTGCCCGTAGTCGTTACGGTAGTAGCCGTAATAGGCGCCGCCGGTATCGAAGTTCTTGTTGGTGCCGACGACGTTCAACATCGATCCGACGAGGTTCGCGCCGGTCGCTTGGAGGCGTTGCAGCGCGTTGATGAGTTGTTCGCGTCGGATGCGGGCGACTCGGACGATTAAGATCGCGGCGTCTAATCGCGGCAGGACGACTGCCGGATCGCTGACCGCCAGGACCGGCGGGAGGTCGACCAAGACCAAGTCGTAATGATCGGTGAGGGCCGCGATGGCTTTGTCGAAATTCGTGTCTTGCAGCAACTCTGACGGTTTCTGGGGCGTCTTGCCGGCCGCGATGGCGCTCAGCGAATCGATCTTGGTGGTTTGGATCGATCGGGCGAGTGGCAATTTGCCGTCGAGAACGTCGGCCAAACCGAGGCTGCGATCCAAGTTGAGGTAGCGATGCTGACTGGGACGTCGCAGGTCGGCGTCGACCACGATGACGTTCAAGCCCACCTGGGAAAAGGCCTGTGCGAAGTTGGCGACGATCGTCGACTTGCCGTCGCCTTGCATCGAACTGGTGAAGCCCAGGCTCTTGATTTTCCGCGACTTGATGTCGGGCAGCAACATCGTTCGTCCGAGTCGGAACGCTTCGGATTCCGATGAACTTGTCGCGGCGATCAAGCCTTCGATTCCCTCTTCGATGGTCGCCATCTTGCCGACGTGACCGAGGTTGACCAAACCCAAGGCGTCGTCGACTTCTTGGGCCGTGCGGAAGCGGCTGTCGCGGAGGTCGTGGGCGACGGCCAAGATCATGCCGCCGAGGCACCCCAACAACAGCCCACCCAACGCGCAAATCGGCAGGCTCGGCCAAACCTTCTTTCCGAGTCGTGGGACTTCTAAAAATTCATATAAGAACCCACTGAGACCGCTGGCCGTGTTCAACTCTTGTAGCTGACCGACGATGCCGTCGAAGATCGCTTCGTTTCGTGCGATTTTCTTCTGCAAGACGAGGTCTTGGAGTTCGTATTCGATCAGTTCTTTGGCTTTGACTTCCGCGTCGCTCGTCAACGCGACCAATTCCCTGCGTCTTTCGCCGAGCGTGGCGATGTCGTGTTGGATGAAGCCGACGTAAGCCCTGAGGAGGGCGTCGGGCTTGATCGCGTTGGACCCGAAAGCGGACTCCGGAGTGGTGTTTTGCTTGCTTTTTTCGATGAAGTCTTTCACCAAGTCGATCTCGTTGGACAGCTCACGAACTTTGGGGTGTCCCGAGCCAAACACGGCACTGAGTCGCTCGCGTTTGGACGATAATTCGAGGAGGCGTGTGACTTGAGCCCGTGCTTCTTCCATCTTTGCCGGCATCGCGGCTTTGAATTCGGCGCTGTTGGACGCGGAGACTTGCAGACCCGCGAACACGCCGAGTCGCTCCAGGCTGTCGCTGTCGATCAGCGCCAATTTATCCAGGTGATCGGTGACGTCGGCGTCGACATCGACTTGGCTGAGCGATTCGCGGACCCGTTCCAGACGCGTGCGGAGCGTGGATTCTTGGATGTCCAGCTCTAACAGTTCTTCGGAGAGTCGTCGGAAGCGATCTTGATAGACGTTGCTGCTGCCTTCGCCTTGGAAAAACAGCGGGGCGTTTTGCCGGCTGGCCAAGTGATCGGCTTCGGCGGCTTCCAAATCGGCCTCCAAGGATCGTTTGGCCTCTTGGATCATCTTGCCGGCTTCTCCCATGACGTCTTCGACTTGCGTGACGATGAATCGCTCGTAGCGTTTCATGATGGCCGAGAGGATGTCTTGAGTGTCTTGCGGGCTGGTGTGCCGCAAGGTGATGTTCATGATCGCAGCGTTTTTGGCCGAACCGTCGCCGCCCTTGACGATGCTCATCTTGTCGATGACGTAGTCGATAGGGTCGGCGTCTCCGCTGAGCTGTCGGTTGACCGACGGCAGATCCGTCAGACCGTATTCTTCGAGCGCCTCGGAGACGATTCGCCGTGAGCGGATCAAGCCCATGTGGTTGGCCAGGACGTCTTCGTCGACGACATCAGTGCCCGTACCGCTGTTGTTGTTCAAACCGGCGGATCGCTCTGCCACCAAGACCTTGGCTTGAGACTCGTACCAGACTTGTGCATGCAAGGCGTAAGCGACACCGATGGCGAATCCGCAGCTGGCGACCAAGGTGATCAGCCATCGTTGGCGGCTGATCAATTGTGTCAGATTGATGGTTTCGACCGACGCACGAACGGGCACTTGCTGGCTCGCTCGATCCGCGACGGCACGTCGTCGATCGGCCGAGGCGACCGAGGCAGATTTGGCGGGAACACTCATGGATCGGAAACCGTGGAGAACGCAGTGTCGGGCGATGGTCCGCCACAGTGGGGATTAGCCAGAAGCGGAGTCGAGGGTCAAGGGAGTTTTCGGCGTGACCGGCTGGGCTCAGGCACGATCAGTAGGCACCTTCGCGCAGGGCGGTCGTACGGATTGTTCGCAGCAGCAGGTACACGTCCAGCCAGTAAGACCAATTTCGCACATAGTAGCTGTCCAGTGAAACTCGCTGGGCGTAGGTCGTGTCGTTGCGGCCGGAGACTTGCCAAAGCCCGGTGATACCTGGGCGGACTTGCTGATACAGCGAGTAATCGGCTCGGTATTTCGTGATCTCGCTGCTGACGATCGGTCGTGGCCCCACCAGGCTCATCTGGCCCAGCAACACGTTCCACAGTTGCGGAAGTTCGTCCAGACTGGTCTTCCGCAAGAACGCACCGATGGTCGGGATGACGCGTGGGTCGCGACGCAATTTTTGATTTTCATTCCATTGAATTCGAAGCGCCGGATCTTCGGCCAAGACGTCCTGCAGACGCCGGTCGGCGTCCATCACCATGCTGCGAAACTTCCAAGCACGGAAAGCTCGCCCGCCACGGCCGACGCGAACGTGTCCGTAGAAAACAGGGCCGGGCGAAAAGAACTTGATCAACACGGCGACCAGCAGGATCAACGGCGATAAGGCGACGATCAACGCCGACGACAACGTGAAATCCGTGAGACGCTTGAGGCATTGCGGTAGCGGGCGCCGCAAGCGATCGCGGCAACGGATGCCGATGAATCCGGCCATGTCACCGGCGTCGCACCACAGGCTGGGCAGTTGTCCACCGACCGGCACGATGACGTCACGGACAATGCTTTGCACCCGAGCGATCAAGTCGGCCATCGTCGAGTCCGAGACGTCTTGGCTGGTCACGATGGCTAGAGGAAACGCGTGGGCTCGGTGCAACGATTCCAGTGAGTGGATGGTCTTGTCGGCAGTTTCACGCTCGGCGAATGTCGGATGCTTGTAGGTCGTTCGTCCCTGTTGATCGATCACCGAGAATGTCGACAACGAATTCAGGACCGTTGTGGGGCGGATGCCGCGATTGGTCGCATCGGTAAAAAATCGTCGCATCACCTCGGCCTGGTGTCCGTTGCCGATGATCACCGCTGCGACGCCCCACCAAGAGAATCTCGAAAACACAGACCTGGCGATGATTCGTGCCAACGGCAAACCGATGAGCGTCAGCAATAGCAGCGTTCCGATGCTCGCGATCCACCAGAGCCCGCTCAGGCCGGACGGACGCACCAAGACGGGCGCGATGACGCTGGTGATCCCACAGGCTTGGATTCCGTGTCTCAGTTCGGCGACGGGATTGGCACCGGCGACACGAAACAGGCCCAACGGAAGGGCGAGGGTCGAATAGATTACGATCGACGCGAGAACGATCGCGGCGACCGGCAAATGGACCGAACCGCGGGACATAACCGACACGACGAGATCGGTGGCACCGACGGCCGCCCCGAGCATCACAAAGTCGACCGCAACGATCGGCACCGTGGTTCGGGCGACTTGCATCGCCGCGCGGACCGCGGGGGATCGGCGAGGAAGGTTTTCCCCACCGAGCGTCGGCTCGACACCGGGAAAGCTTAGCGGAATGCCGAGCCGATCCGCCGACGCGGTTGACGAGGAAGCGGTCGGTACTTTCGTCCCGACGACGCTTCGCTGCGGGGCACGAATCGCGTCGAGCGAGACGATGCTGATCGGCAAGCGACGATCGTGACCGCCGTGCTCGGTCGACGGTTCGTGCCGCTCCCCGTCCGAGCGTGCACCGACTCGGCCGGATTCGGAGACACGAAGGGATGATGAGGCAGGTAGGCGTGACATTCGCAGCGTTCGAACCAACGGGTATCTAACGGTTGAAGCAAAACCGGCTCTTTTCACCCAAATCAGACTGTCGCGGGCCACCTGAATGGGCCGGCCCCCAGCGTCGACTATCGGCGGTTGAAGCGTTACGACTTGACCTGCATCGATCAAATTTTCTTCATCACGACGAATACCGCTCAAGTGCTCTTCCTTGAATCGTTCCGTTTCGATTTTGGGGAAACGGCAAGGACGGGCCGTTAAATACCACCCAATCGACAGATCTTCTCAAGTCGAAACGACTCGGAAGCCGAAGCAACGAACGGGCAATCGTGATTGCCCGCTTGATTTCATCGTTGACATGGCTGACAGAGGACTTTCCGAGCATGACGCCCTTGCATGAAAACGATGAGAGCCCGCGAATCGCGATCCGTTCTGATCGAATCCGGTCGATTCGAATCTGGTTCCGGCTCGGTCTTCTATTCGTCTGCACGGTTCCGATGGGTTGTGCCTCGCTGCAGGATTGCCAATACGAACACGGCCAACGATTCCGCGGGTTGATCGAATACCATCGTTGTGCCGACTCCAGCCGCTCCGCCTACCCGCGAGACTACCGGCACGGATGGCTGGACGGTTATTACGAAGTCATCACCGGCGGACCGGATAGCCCGCCCGCGATCGCGCCGCAGCGTTATTGGAATCCTCGACAAGTCTTGAAGAATCGCGACCAGCGCCGCGGTGCCTATTACAGCGGATGGCAAGACGGAGCGGCCCGGGCGGCATGCGCACCGGACACGCACTATTTGAAAGTTTTCGAATCACCGGAGTGTCCTTTCCCGCGTTGCGATTGTGAGCCGGGCGGTTGCCAATGCGGGGTCGCCGGGGTGTCGACAGCGTACGAATCAACAGTCGTGATGGAGTCAGCCGGCGGACCGCCCTCATTTGACATGTTGACGGTCCCTTCGGATTCGGTGCTAACGGCTCCGAACGTTGACGGCGGTACCTCCTTTCAACTCTCGCACTGACAATCAACCAGAATTCCATGATCCACACTTTTGTCGAGGATGCCGGCCGGTCTTGCCGCGCGACGCTCATGACGGTGGCTGCGTTACTGTCTTGCATGACGGGCTGTCAGCTTCATTTGAATACTTGGGATGGTGATTCGATTCCGGCGAATCGTTTGGATCCCGATTTGTTTTCGTGTTCACGCGAAGGGCTGATGCCGATTCCGCAAACGCGTCTCGGTCAAGTCCCACCGCAAGAGCATTTGGTGGGTAGCGGCGACGTGTTGTCGGTGTACATCTACGGTGTATTCCCGCCCGTCGAAGACGACACGCCCGTCATTCAGCAGCAACAAGGATTGAACCAACGTTATTACCCGCCGCACGGCAGCGTCGTCGCGCCGGCGACGGGCTTACCGATCAAGGTGGAAGAAGGCGGGATCTTGGATCTGCCGTTGATCGATCCGTTGGTCGTTGAGGGCTTATCGATGCCCCGCGTCGTGGAAGCCATCCGCAGCGCCTATTATCAGAACAATGTGATCTTGGAAGGCCAAGGTCGGATCACCGTCAGTCTGTTGATCCCGCGAACCAAACGTGTCGTCGTGCTTCGGGAAGACGCGCCGTCGCCACAGATGGTGCTCACCAACGCCGGTGCGGTGGAGCAAACGCATCGCGGCAGCGGCGAAGTGGTCGACTTGCCGATCTACCAAAACGACGTTCTTCACGCCTTGACCGCGACGGGAGGTTTGCCGGGAAGTGACGGATCACGCGAAGTCTATGTCATCCGTGCCGCCGGCGGATTCACCGAACGGTTTTTGAAATCCAGCGACCCGAATTCCTTGGTCTCCGATTATGTGACCGCGCCCGTCCATGACACGATGTCCGTGGTCAGCGACTCCAATCCCTCGATCATCCGCATCCCGCTGATGTTGGGCGACTGTAACGCGATTCCCTTCACCCCCTTCGACGTGTTGCTCAATGAGGGCGACGTGTTGTTTGTGCCCCGTCGACGTGAGTACTTTTACACCGGCGGGTTGTTGCCCGGCGGCCGAGTGCCTTTGCCGCGTGACGAGGACCTGGACATCGTCGAAGCCATCTCGATGATCGGCGCCTCGCCGGGCGGCCCGATGGGCAACGACGGGTCCACGTTGGCCGTCGGACGTCACACGTATCTGCGAGCGGCAACGCGGGCGGTGATTCTGCGTCGGTTGCCCGATGGTCGTCAGCTGAACATCCGTGTCGATCTGGACCGTGCGATGCACGATCCCAAGGAACGCATCCGAATTCAAAGCGACGACGTGGTCATGCTGTATCAGAAACCGCTCGGGGCGGTCCTGAATGCGGCGTTGAACGTGGGCGTGCGATGACGTGTTTGATCAATAATCAGGCGCGGTCTTGGTACAGATCTGCAAACCACTGATCGCGCCGAACAGGAACATGACCCAGAACGCGTGGTCTTGATCGAAATACACCGTGGTCAGTTCCAACCCGACGGCGATCACCGCCGCGCCGAACGCGGCCGAAGTCAGGCCCGTGTGCGGATAGAAAAATGTGGACGCGTCCGCGGCCGAAAAAAAAGCTGTCGACGCGGCGATCACAAAGCACGACACCAACAGCGCCAACCCGACGATCCCGAAACGCAGCCCCATGCCGATGAAGGTGTTGTCGACGATACCGATCTGGGACAGCACCGCCGGATCCGTGGGCAAACCGGGAAGGTTTTCCGGAGGAAACCCGTGGCTGGCCACGCTGCCGTACCCGAACAGGCCGCCTTTGATCACCAGCGGGCCGTAAATCTGAACGACCAGCAAGCGATTCCGGGTCGCGCTCTGCACCATCGCTTCGGAATCCTCATCCAAAACGACGACGGTCGCCAAGGCTTTCTCGTCAGGGTTGGTTTCCAAAATCGACAAGGTTTGTTCGGGAAAGCTGGACACGATCAGGACCGCCGCGACCGCCAATCCGGCCGTCACGATCCGTGTCCATTTGCTGATCCAGCAGGCGACCAACAGTCCGATCAACGGCACGGCCATGATCGGGCCTCGGGACACGGTCGCGAACACACCGACGATGGTCAGCAACAGTAATGAAGATCGCCCGAGCTTTTGATCTCGCGACCGCTGGACGTTGTCAATCATCGCGACCGCCCACGGGATCATCGTCAGCAGCACGACGCCCAAAAAGATAGCGTGACGCGTCGTCCCGTTGGCGCGGTAGGCGACGCCGTAGCGTAAGCTTCGTTGGAATGCGACACGGTCATCTCGCGGCGCGATCGTTTCCCACAAGTTGATCGAGGTGAAAGATTCGAAGGCGGCGAAGGCGGCCAACACCGCGGCCGCTCCGGCAAACCAAGGCGAAAGCTGCGTCAGCGACTCGCGATGCATCAACGCAAATCGGCCCGCCGCGTACGGCAAGCCCCATTCTCCGTAGGCCCGGACCGCGGTCAGGACCGGATCGCCGCCGAGACGCACAT
>CAYVRC010000221.1:0-7825 GCA_964453205.1 uncultured Pirellulaceae bacterium
AGGACGCCATCAAACTACGTTTCAAACCATCGGTCGATTTCCAATTCCCGCTGAATCAGCACACCTCACCGATCAAGTGGATCGCGATGTTTACACGAACATGGCTTCGATTTCCCAGTAGGACGCGCGTCGGCAGGTCACAGGCAGCGGTTTTCTGTCCTGCGAGTAATCGAGACCACGGCGCCTAGAACTTTCGCGGCGTGACGATGCCTTGGACGCGGCCGGGGAGGCCTTGGATTCGCAGGAAACCTTCGGCGTCGTCTTGGTTGTACGTGCCGCCGCCCTCCATCGTGGCGATCTCGGCGTCGTAAAGGCTGTTGGGGCTGTTGCGGGAGGCGACCATGATGTTGCCCTTGTAAAGCTGCAACGTGACTTCCCCGGTCGTCGTTTTTTGGGCTTCACGGATGAAGGCGAACAGCGAGTCCATTTTCGGCGCGTACCAAAATCCGTAGTACACCATCTCGGCGACTTCCGGTGCCAAGCGGTCGCGCAAGTGCATCAGGTCGCGGTCCATCGTCAACTGTTCGATGTACATCAACGCGTCGTACAAGACGGTCATTCCGGGCGATTCGTAAACGCCGCGTGACTTCATGCCGACGAAGCGGTTCTCCACCATGTCGATGCGGCCGACGCCGTTGCGACCGGCGATGGTGTTGAGCTGTTCGACCATCTCCAGTGCGGTGACTTGTTTTCCGTTGAGCGTCGTCGGCACGGCCGATTCGAAACCGATCGTGACTTCTTCGATGTTGTCCGGCGCGTTCTGAGGGCTGACGCCCATGCCGAATTCGACCAGTTCGACGCCGTTGACGTTCATGTCCTCCAGGTCACCGGCTTCGTAGCTGATGTGCAAGACGTTTTCGTCGCTGCTGTAAGGTTTCGCCGCGGACGCTTTGACGGGAATGTGTTTGGCGTCGCAGTAGTCGATCAGTTGGGTGCGGCCGGGAAACAGTTCGCGAAAGGACTTCATTCGCCACGGGGCGATCATTTCGATACTCGGGTCGAGCGCCTCGGCGGCCAGTTGGAATCGGCATTGGTCGTTGCCCTTGCCGGTCGCGCCGTGCGCGTAGGCGGTCGCGCCGACTTCGCGGGCGACTTCCAAGCAGACTTTGCTGATCAAGGGGCGGGCGATCGAAGTGCCCAGCAGATAGATCGATTCGTATTTGGCTTGCCAGGCCAGGACGGGGAAGGCGAAATCGCGGCACAGTTCCTCACGGACGTCGACCAACCGATAGGATTTCGCACCGCAGGTCTTCGCCTTTTCCATGATGGCGTCGCGGTCTTCGCAGGGCTGGCCCAGGTCGACGTAGACGGCGTGGACTTCGTAGCCCTGGTCTTGCAACCAGCCGAGAATGACCGAGGTATCAAGTCCACCGGAATAGGCCAAGACGCAGCTTTTCATCGATATCTTTTCTGTCAGGAGGGAACGATTCGGAGCGGCGTATTGGAAAATCCAAACGTTTTTTGGGCAACCGCCCCTAGGTCGGCCGGAGCGGGAGGAAAATTGTGCCGATCAGACTTTTCTGCCGCCCAATTGTTAAACTTTGGGTTGATCCGCACTTTTGGAAAAACGACTGTCATGCCTTCGACCCCGCCGCCCTCCCCTGCCCTGATTCGTCACCTGGAACAACTGGCCGGTGGCGAAACCACCGTCGATGCGGTCGCCCGGGCGATCGGGTCGGCCGGTCTCGGGGATGATCTGACCGATCCTTTGCCGTTGCAGCGACGCATCGACGGCGCGACCGTGGACCTGAACCGACGTGAACGTTGCGGGTTCGGCGAAGTGGTTTTCGGGGAGGGCAAGTCGGCCGAGCTGATCACCAAAATCGTGCAAACTCAATTGGAAGCCGGCCAGGACGCTTTGGTGACGCGGGTCGACAGCACCACCGCGGCTCAGATGCGTCGCAGCTTTGCTCATCTGATTCACAACCCGCACGCGCGAACGGTGCGGATCGGCGTGGAATCGTGTCAGGCCGCCGAGCCGATCGACGTCGACTCGCTGGCGACGACCGTTCACGTCGCCGTCGTCACCGCCGGCAGCACCGACGCCGCCATCGCCGAAGAGGCGATCGAAACGTTGACCTGGATGGGCGTCAAGCATCACCGCTTCGACGACATCGGCGTGGCCGGTCCGGCGCGGTTGTTGGCGGCGACGCCGCGGTTGCGACACGCCGATGTGATCGTCGTCGTCGCGGGCATGGAGGGGGCTTTGCCTAGTGTGGTGGCCGGCCATGTCGCGGTGCCGGTCTTTGCGGTGCCCACCAGCGTCGGCTACGGAGCGAACTTGGGCGGGCTGACGCCGTTGATGGGAATGCTCAGCGCCTGCGCCGCGAACGTCGCGGTGGTCAACGTGGACGCGGGTTTCAAAGGCGGCTATTTGGCGGGGCTGGTCGCATCGCGTATTCGCCGAGCCGAACAGTCGGATCATCATGAGTGAATTGCGGACCGGGCCGCCGATCGATCTGCCGCCGCGTCGGCCCGATGCGCACAAGGGGGACTTCGGGCGGTGCTTGTTGGTCGGCGGATCTCGGGGAATGGCCGGCTCGATCGCTTTGTCCTCGATCGCGGCGCTGCGGATGGGGGCGGGGCTGGTCACCGTCGCGGTGCCGGATGCTTGTTTGGAAACCGTCGCCGCGTTTCATCCCTGCTTGATGACGGTGCCGCTTTCGGATCATCAAGGTGTCTTCGGTGACGCGGCGGCGACGGAGTTGATCGAGCGACTGGGCGGGGGATCGTCGACGGCCGAGAACAGGTTCGACGTCGTGGCCTGTGGTCCGGGGATGACGACGGCAGCCGGCAGCGTGCGGATCGTGGACAGGTTATTGCGGCGAAGGTCTTTGCCGCGGGTCTTTGACGCCGACGCGATCAACGTGATCGCCGGACAAGGCTGGCTGGACGGTGACGGCGCGCCGTCACGCGAGGAGCTCGGTCCGGTCGTGTTGACGCCGCATCCCGGCGAACTTCAGCGTTTGACGGGTGTCCCCGCGTCCGACCGCGGTGCGCAGATCGAGGCCGCTTCGGAACTTTCCCGGCGAACCGGCATCGTGATCGTGGTCAAAGGTGGGCCGACGGTCGTGGTCGGCGACCATCAGCGATGGACGAACACGACCGGCAATCCTGGCATGGCGACGGCCGGAAGCGGCGACGTGTTGACCGGTATCGTGGCGTCACTGCTCGGACAAAAAGGCGAGGACGGAAACCGCATGTCGCCCTGGGACGCGGCGCGGCTGGGTGTCTACCTACACGGCCGCGCCGGCGACGTGGCCGCCGACCGCTGCGGCCAAGCTTTCATGCTGGCGAGCGACGTGTTGGAAGGGCTTCGATTCGGCGAATCAATTGTCGGGCAGCAATAGCGATTCCAAGATTTTTCGCTCGATCGTTCGCTCCAATGACTCGACATGCCCGTCTGCGAACAGGAAGAAAGCGAGACCGAAATGGGAAGATCCCCAATTGTCCCGGAAGCTTGCCCCGATCCGATCGGTGACGATTCGAAACCCTGCGCGAGCCGTCCCTTTACTGCCACCGATGTAGATCGGTTCATCCCAGTACCAACTACTTCCGGTCTGGACACTGGGGTCAAAGGCCTTCTCGCCCACCAGGATGGTCTGGCTCAGCCCGTCGCGAATGTCCGACCATCGCACGACGCCGGGAAGGTCCTGGATCACAAAGTGGTTCGCCGCGTAGTCTGTTTTGGCCATGGCATGTCCACCGGACTGATAGATGCCATGGCGATCGGCTTGCGGGACTTCGACCGGATCACGGGATCTTGATGGGCACGAATAGATTTCGATGCGTTGGGCGTACTGACGCTCCATCATCAGGTGGTCCATCTCAAGATCTGCCAACAGCGAATAGGCCCACGACCCCGGTTGTTCGCTCGGGCGTGCGGTCGGGACGCCGATGCCCCATAGGAACAGTTCGGCCGATTTCTTTTCGTAAGTTGAGGGTTTGATATCGGTTCCGTCGAGCGATCGAATCCAATTGTCGACGACCTCGCCGCCATTGGGCGGAACGTGCTCGTGACGTGAAGCATACAACTGCGTCGCGATACCGATCTGCCGAAGACGATTCTGACAGATCGTCCTTCGACTTGCTTCTCTTGTGTCGTTGATCGCGGGCAGAGCGATCGCTACGAGGATTCCGATGATCCCCAAAACGACCATCAATTCGACCAGTCCGAAACCGAATGCTCTCCGTTGGCAATTCGCGCGACCACCTTCGGTATCACTAGGCGATAACGGTCTATCGCAGCCCGCCGTTTTCCATTGGGCAACGACTCTGGTCGCTGAGCGGCCTTTTCGACGGATCTCATCCACCGCACCAATGATCAACAGACCCTGTAAGAACATCAAAGGTGCCAAGTACCTGTCGTACACGCTGATCGTCACATAAGGCAGTAAATACAGAGGGTACATAAGAAATGCAGCCCAGATAGGTGCGTGCCGAAAGGGGGTTCCGATCACCGCCAGCACGCCCCAGGCAATGAACGGAGCCGCGAAACAAAGGATTCTGACATGAAGAACCCAGTCTGGAAGAGTTCGATCGGCCCGCTGCGGTTGAAAATGGAGGGTCGACGCGAGAAATCGCCTCCAAACTCGCGCACCGAATTCACCAGGATCACGAACGATGCTGGCGATGGCGGTCTGCTGTTTCTGTTTGATGAATCGCGATTCTCCTTGGCGAATGTAGTCCTCCCTAAGGCGATTGGGGTAGGTATAGGGATGCTGAATGAGCGTCTTGTGGTCCAACACGCCGTCGTCGTCCATGAACTGAGACTGCCAGAGTTCGAACCCGGCATTCGATTTAATGGGCACCCAACGTCCGAGAACGAGTCGACTGCGAAGCATCCAGGGAAAGATCGTCACCGTGCAGATTGCGATCGCAGTCGCGATCTGGGAAACAGGAACCGGTGAACCCGCTAGCGGTGCAAGGCTTCGCACGGACAGCAACAGGGTCATCGCCAGCCAAACGCCGCCTGCCACCGGACTGGACAAGAAAACGAATCCCCCAAACAGCCCCCAGAGACCGATTCGCTGACGGTTGCTTCTTTTCCATAGGGTCACCACGCCTACCCAAATGCCTGACAGGCACAGTGTCACCAGAAAGACGTCGTGCGTCTGCTGGAAGAAAAAAAAGAAATGAATGATCAATCCGCATAGGACCGCCAAGTATCCCAGCAGCGGTAATTTCAGGTCACGTGCGACGGAAACCTGAAGCCAGACCGAGAGGACTGCGGTTGCAATCGTGACGATATGAAAGACATAAGCTGTCGCGATTCGCGACTCATTCGAAAAGCGTAAAGCCAGCGTCAACAAACCGGGGAGGACCGGCGGCACCCACACCGTCGGACCTGACGGATCTCGAAATGGGCTAGAAAAACCGTCTCCGTCAAGGATTGACTTTGCGATCGAATACGATTCAGCGCCCAGGTGTCTAATGTTATCAGGAGGAAGATAGTCGAACTTGGAGGAATCGCTGCGTTTGATCGCCGCGAGAGCCGTGCAGAAACCGATGATGCCTAAGATGACTGCAACGTCGACGATTCGCTCCTTAGTGTTTGCTCCCTCAGGCACGAATCGACTCCGATTGGACCCTGTTGCATTCCGGTTTCGCTGAACGTGCAATGCAGCACATAGCAATTAGCAAAACGGAAACCAGTGACAAAGTCGCGACCCCCACGTTGCTTTCGTTGGACGGCCCGAAGCATCCGCACGGTACCACCTGACCACGGACGAGGACATAGGACTGAGCCACGGCAAAGCACGCTAAGAGAAAACAACCGAGTAGAGCAGCGCTGTGCGGAAATAAATTGATCAAGAGACAGAGCCCAATGACGGCTTGCAAGTAAGGAAGCCATGCCGCTGCATAAACTCCTGCGACTCGTCCAGGGAACTCGTATCCATAAATGCTTGAAAGAAAAGTATAAGGGTTGTTCAGGTGCATCCACGCGCTGTACACGAGAATCGCCCCACAAATGATTCCCAGAACTCGCCGCATAAACGTGTGTTCAAAACGATTTTTCGGTGATGCTATTCCGATGGAGTCGCGTTGACTTTGCTTTGTGACCATGATGAATACCCCCCCGGAAAAATCGACACTTTGCTAAATCCGCTGAGAATCAGAGTTTTGGCCACTCTGTCCGCATAGTGGCATGTCGGAGATTGGCAGAAAACGATTATGTCCGCATCAGTCGCGATGTCCGCAGCGGCGCGTTCGAAGTGGCCAAGCGGCGCATCCACAGGGAGATTGGTCGAACCAGGAATGGTGCCACGTTCAAATGCGAATTTTTTCCTGGAATCGACAAGTAGGGCTTCACCATGCCGAATTGCCGACTCGACCTCACTTAAGCCGACGGTAGGTGATGGTGGATCGAAATGTCGACGCTTTACCATTCCCGTCGGGATCGGATTTTGCGCAAAACCCGTTGGCAGGTAAGTATGATGAATTCCGGCAAGACCGGCGGACAGGCAGATGATCGCGGCAACCTGGGCTTTGACTGTTCTGCCGCTGAGATGCAGTACACGATCAAGGACTAACAAGACCGCAAGAATCAGCAGGGCCGACCCTCCTTGGTTGGCAAGCCGCCGGATCGAAAACAGAGAGAAGGAACGATTCGAATCGTAGTCCAAGCATACCGCGATGCCGTTCCAATTTGCCATGACCGCGGCAGGCGATACCGCCTCGACCTCAAATGGCGGATCGAGAATACGAAAATTCCGTTCGCTGTCGCGACCTAAAAAGGCGACCCAGTGCTCGAACGATTCTCCTCCGAAGCGGCTGCGAGTGTGCAGAAGCATGGGGGTTTCACTCGCTGCCAGATCAGCGATCGACAGATTTCGCCGGCACCGAGCGCGGATGCCAAACTGCTCCGCGGCCTCGATCAGGTCGCTTGCGGTGCTCCCCTCTTGTTGGCTTACAAACTTGCTATCCCAAAGCACATGCGGATCTACAGAGACGTCCATCGCTGACGCTGCGGCGATCAGACTGTAAATCCCACACATCGGCCCATGGGATTCTACGCGTTGCCAGGAAGGTGACGCCGAGTCCTCGCCACAAGCAGGGTGGAAGTTCAGAGTGAATACTAAAAACCAAGGGAGAACGACGGCATGAATTCTCATGGGGCGGCCTTCCGCAAACTGGCGACCAATCGGAATGCCAAGGCCATCGCGATGCAGGTGACGCCCAGGTACAGGACCCACCGGTAGCTCGGTTGCAGAGTTTCTTCCGCAGCCCGTTCTCGCTCGAAGACTGCTTCCATGGCATGATCCATCGCCTCTTGATCGGTTGCCGGGACGACCCTGCCGTCCATCCATTTGAATCGGAGGTTCGGAGCGGATTCGACATTGACGAATGTGCCGTCTTGGATGTTGATCGTCGGTTCGAAATCTTCCGGCGAGAAGTCGACTCCGAAATCGACGGCATCTACAATTTGTCGGGTCGTCGACACTTGGGCTTCACCGGTCATGGATTGAAGTTGCGGGATCCGGCCTGCCTTGTACCTTGCGATGGACTGAAGTCTCGTCGGGAACCATTTGCCATCGAATTGCTTAAACTCTTCGGCGGTCATCTGGACCTCCGTGCATTCCTTGAATTCTTTCCTCGGTGTTCGGTTGACGATCGTGATGGATTCCGCAGCATAACCGTAGTCTTGGCGAAGCCCCATGCTCAGCCGGTAGTCCGATGTGATCATGTCCACCACAATTCGAGTCGGATTGTCCCGGTCGATCTGGGAATCTCCACCGCTCCGTGCGATTTCCTCCAAGAACAGAGGGCCGCCCTCCTTACGCAAGTCTTTCGGGATCACTCCAAAAAAAAGTCCCCAGGCTTC
>CAYVRC010000222.1:0-7806 GCA_964453205.1 uncultured Pirellulaceae bacterium
GCGGGATGCCGGTCATTTTCGACACGACTTCGGCGATCACTTCTTCGTCGACGACGCCGTCGGTTTGCTGAGATTTTTCCCGCCATTCTTGAGTGATCTGGTCTTTCTTTTTCCGAAGTTTTTCGGCCTGATCACGCAGGTTGGCGGCTTTTTCGAAGTCTTGGTTGGCGACCGCGTCTTCCTTTTCCTTGTTCAGCTTTTCGACTTCTTCGTCGATTTCTTTCAAGTCCGGCGGACGGGTCATCGTGCGCAATCGGACCCGCGCCCCGGATTCATCGATCACGTCGATGGCTTTATCGGGCAAGCAGCGAGCGGTGATGTATCGCTCGGACATTTCCACGGCGGCGACGACGGCATCGTCGGTGAACTGGACGCGATGGTGTTCTTCGTATCGTTCCCGCAGTCCCTTGATGATCTCGATCGTTTCGGCTTTTCCGGTCGGTTCGACCATGATTTCTTGGAAACGACGGGCCAGGGCGTTGTCCTTTTCGATGTACTTTCGATATTCGTCCAGGGTCGTCGCCCCGATGCACTGGATTTCGCCACGGGCGAGAGCCGGTTTCAGGACGTTGGCCGCGTCGATCGCGCCCTCGGCGCCACCGGCACCGACGAGCGTGTGCAGTTCGTCGATGAACAGGATGGTGTTTTTGACGCGTCGGACCTCGGTCATGACCGCTTTGATTCGTTCTTCGAATTGGCCACGGTATTTGGTGCCCGCGACCATCATGGCGAGGTCCAACACGACGATGCGTTTGTCGGCCAGGATTTCGGGGACTTCGCCGCTGATGACTCGCTGTGCAAAGCCTTCGACGATGGCGGTTTTGCCGACGCCGGCTTCGCCCAGGAGGACCGGATTATTTTTGGTCCGGCGACAAAGGATTTGGATCGCGCGTTCGATTTCCCGTTCGCGGCCGATGACCGGGTCGAGTTCGTTTTTCTTGGCCAATTCGGTCAGATCGCGGCCGAAGCTGTCCAGGGCGGGCGTTTTCGACTTGCCGGATTTGCCGCTGCTGCTGCCGCCACCGCTGTCGCCCTCGCCGGTCCGTCCGCCACGCTCGCCGACCTCGGCACCTTCCAGGCCGTGGCCCAGCAGGTTCAGGACTTCTTCACGCACGTCTTCCAATTTCAGGCCCAGGTTCATCAAGACTTGGGCCGCGACGCCTTCTTGTTCCCGCAACAGTCCCAGCAGAATGTGCTCGGTGCCGACGTAGCTGTGGTTCAGATTGCGGGCCTCTTCCATCGAATACTCGATGACTTTCTTGGCCCGGGGCGTTTGGGGCAGTTTGCCCACCGTGACCATTTCGGGGCCACTTTGGACCAACTTTTCGACTTCCAGGCGGATCTTTCGCAGATCGACCTCGAGGTTTTTCAGGACGTTGGCGGCGACGCCGCTGCCCTCTTTCACAAGACCCAGCAAGATATGCTCGGTGCCGATGTATTCGTGGTTGAAACGTTGAGCCTCTTGATTGGCCAGTTGCATGACCTTGCGGGCTCGGTCAGTAAATCGCTCGTACATTTTAGTTCTCGTTGTCCAGGTCGTTGCCGTGTCCAGGTCGTCTCTGGCTGGCGGGTGACTGTCAAACTGGCGAATCGTTCGTCAATGAAAGGTTGTAGGAAGCAAACCGTAGGCCACCGAGAAGGCGGACACCGAATTTGATGCCACCGACGGTGCCAAAACGTTGGGGAAAAACGATGCCGAAACGCTTTTCGAACGGTTCTAGCGGCTGCGAGTGGAGGGCCCCTCGAAGCATCCGACGGTTTCGATTCTACCGGTTAAGTTAAATTGCGGGGATGGGAGCTTGTGCAGTTCGTGACAAACGTTTGCGCTCGGCGGCGACTTCCAACCACCATCGATCGGCGGCTTCGACCTTTTCGATTTCACCCAGCAAAACCTCGGCCGATTCGGTCCGGTCGGTGTGCCGATAAACGCCGCACAGCAGGAGCAAAGCGGGCGGGTCACGGGGCTCAATTGCTAGCGTTTCGGTCAAAAGTTTTTCCGCGGTTTTCCATTGGCCCGCCAGATAGGCCGCGTGAGCTTCGCGGAATCGGTCGGGTCGATCGCTGATTTCTCGGGGCACCAGCAAGGCGGGGAGCTCCCGAAAGCTTCGCGAGACCCAAAAGCCCCACACGATCAAGCCGATCCAAAACGCGATGCGCGGGAGTCCGCCGGCCAGCCAACCCGGGTAGATGAACTGAGAAACGAGCAACCAGTTCACGGCAAACGCAAAAATGATCGCCACGGGCAGCCCCGACATCCGCCCCCGCCACCACAAATCCGCCATCCCCGGCCAGAGGCAGGTGGCGTAGTGCGGCCAAGAAAGCGACGTCCGTTTCATGGCTCGAATGCTACGACTTCCCACGGTCCCATCGCAAGACAAACTCCCTCCTCCAATTGGTGCCACCCACCTAATGTTGGCGACTCCGAGAAGGGGAAGGTGATGGAACGGATGGGACCGGATCGACAGATAGATCGTCGGTGGCAGCGGAAAAGTGCTGACAGCGTGGACTTACGGCGTCGAGCTACGGGTTGTCGCGAATTGGCGGACGCTGGGGACCGTCAGCCCCCGCTTCTCGGCCAGGTAGCGGATCGCCCGCTCGAAGTAGGGGAACGGGAGGCTGCGGTTTCTTTTCAATGCGTATCGTTCGACAGCGACGATCAGCTTGACGTCCAGTTTTCCGGTTTCGACCTGCTTGACGATGAATTTGATGAAAGCCTGTTGGTCGTCGTCGACGGCGCGGAGTCGGTTGATGAGTTGTTCCTGCAGGTTGGCCATCCGATCCTGCTCGCTCGACAAGATGCGGCCGGGTGTGATTTGAGCGGTCCCCGGTGGTATCGCCGATAGAAAAAACCCGACGAATACCAACACCCCAATCCCAATCGGTGCCACCCACCTAATGGACGCTGCTCCGAAAGGTGCCACCCACTTTCTCGGGCTCGGATCGGTGGGGCGGTGGGCCGGTTTCGTTCGGCTGGGGATCGTTTTCACGGCGGGGACTCCTGGCGTGGCGGTGCGTCTGCCTTTGCCCGCCGCGTGGCGGGTCCGTCGGCGCGGCGGCATTCGGACTCCTGCGTAGCACCGCCCGGCGTCTCGGCTCAAGACCATTTGGCCAAGGTTGGTACGTCCAATTTTGCTAGCAACTGACAAGCTGGGGCGTTTGCCGATTCCTTGCGGCGCGGGTTCGGTTCGGTCTGGCAGGGTTAAGCCGATTGGTTGCATGTCGCCGGGAAATCAACCGAAGAATCCTTTCGATGAGGCCGATCGGTGCTCGCGGGGAAAACCGTCGGGCATCGGCTGCTTGTCGACGGAAGCGAGGTTCTGACCGGGAACCGAGCGACCGGCTTGACCATGTTCACAAACGAATGACGCCGCTGCGGTGGCAAGACACTCGGAAGGATTCGACGAATGAATCGTTGGCTTATGATCGGATCGTTGGTGGGTCTGTTGGCTTGCACCACCGGATGCTTGCACCACAACACGCGGGGCGGCTGCAATTCGGGCACCTGCCAGAGCGGCAGCTGCAACAGTGGCAACTGCAACCAGTGCAGCGGTGGCACGGGCTTGCTGGGCCGTTTGGGCAACAAATCGTGCAACGGCGGCGCGTGCGGCGGCAACTGCCGAACCGGATGCGTCCCTGGGGCGATGGGTTGGCAACAAGGCGGGCTGGATTTCAGTTCGCACTTGAACCCGGGTCTGCTGGGTCATAACACGGGTGCGGCGATCCAAAGCCAACCGTTCCAGCCCGGCCCGCCTTCGGCTCAAGTCGCTTACCCGTACTACACGCATCGCGGCCCCCGAGACTTCTTGTTGGACAATCCGCCGACGATCGGTCGCTAGGGTCCGAGAGAATCGAAAGCCTGTCTCGTTGAGTGAATTTCGCCGAACGTCCGTCTTTTCGGGCGAACGGCGGCACCCGACGGCCGGACCCGACGGCTGACCGGCTTGCAATGACGGGCGGGTTCCCTTGTGATGAACCTTGTCCGGCACGATGCCCTCGTAGACTGATCGATGAACCGCGCGAGATGATTTTCAAGGGTGACGCACTGTGGCTTCCGATTTTCGGCTCAAAGAACAGCTTCCCCGACTGACCGAAGCGATCGTTGCGACCTACACCAACGACGACTCGCTGAATCACCTCGGGCACTGCGCGTTGCCCAGTTACACGGCCGTCGTCGACATCCTGCTGGACTTGAAGGACGTCTTGTACCCGGGATACCGTCGCAAGACGGGGCTGCACAGCGGCAACATCCAGTATTACGTCGGCGGACTGATCGATTCGCTGCACGATTCGCTGACCGCACAGATCGCCCGCGCTTTGCAGCACGAAGACCGCGTCAAACACAATCACAACGATTGTGAGAGCGAGATCGATTTCGAGGCCAAAGGTCAGGCGATGGCGATCGAGATGCTCAAGCGGATCCCTGACCTTCGCCGCATCTTGGCCACCGACGTCCGAGCCGCGTTCGATGGCGATCCGGCTTGTCAAACGACCGACGAGATCGTTTTTTGCTATCCGGGCTTCGATGCCGTCACGGTGTACCGGATCGCCCACGCGTTGGTCGAACTGCAGGTCCCTTTCATCCCGCGGATGATGACCGAGTGGGCGCACAAGCAAACCGGGATCGACATTCACCCTGGTGCGGAGATCGGGGAGTACTTTTTCATCGATCACGGGACCGGCGTCGTGATCGGAGAGACTTGTGAGATCGGCAACCACGTCAAGCTGTACCAGGGCGTCACGCTGGGCGCGTTGAGCTTCCCCACCGACGCCGATGGGCAACTGATCCGCGGCAAGAAACGTCATCCGACGATCGAAGATCGCGTCGTGGTCTATGCCAACGCGACGATTCTCGGCGGACGTACCGTCGTCGGCCGCGAGAGCGTGATCGGTTCGAGTGTTTGGATCACAAAAAGCGTTTCGCCGGGCACCACGGTCACGCTTGAAAAGCCTCAATTGCGTGTCAAAGGGGCGGCGGGCGAGCCGGACGCCTTGGCGACCGTCGCCAATTTCCAAATTTGATCCGCAGCAACGCGATTCGATCGCGGCCGCCGGGCGGGCCTGGTGGCGACCGAACGGCGACGCGGGACACGACGGCTGATCGCCCCCTGGTGAAGCCGGCGGACTGCACGCTTGCCCCGCGGGACGCCTTGAAAGTCCAACCCGACCCGAACCTGCAGCTATGTAAGCGTTCTTTCTTCCCGTGTTGACGGGAGCGGTAGCGTGGTGGGTTTCTCTCCACGTTTCCGAGAAACCCATGACGCGATTTCCCGACCCTCTGCTTGCCCAGCGGTGGCGAGAACGGCTCGAGCGGTTTGCCGTATCCGACTTGACCATCGCCGAGTTCTGTCGACTCGAAGGCTATTCGCAACCCTCCTTCTATCAGTGGCGGCGGAAACTCGCCGATAGTGATGGGCCAGAAACGGCTCGCTTCGTGCCAGTGGAACTTGATTCCGGCGATCTTTGCCGCCCACATGCCGGCAGCATTCAGGTCGATCTGTTCTCCGGTCACTTGTTCGTCTTCTTCAATCGTCGGCGCGACTACGTCAAAATTCTTGCATGGGATCACGACGGGCTTTCGATCTGGTCCAAGCGACTGGAGCGCGGCACGTTTGAGAAGTTGGCTCGAAAAGCCGATGGCGATTCTGAGATCGACTCGGCCGAGCTTGTCATGATGCTCTGCGGCGTGCAGATCGAGGGCACGGTTCGACGAAAACGGTACTCGATCGATCCCAAAAATGATCACGGTAGAGCGGCTTGAACATCACGACCGAAGCCTTTTGAAAATCGACAACGCAAGGTGTTTCGATGCCTTGCGTTTTTTGTGGGTCGCGCTAAAACAGACGCATGACTGCACCGGAGAAACACGACGACTTGCAAAGCCTGAAAAGGTTCAACGACGAGCTTGTCGAAATCGTCGAGCAGTTACAAAAAGCCAATCAGCCGCTTCGCGAAGAACTCGACCTGTATCGTCGCAAGCTGTTCGGTCAGTCGCCCGAGCGGCACGTCGAAGACGACTCCCAGTTGCACTTGTTCAAGATCGGCGCGCAGGACGAACAAGGGGAAGACGACCAGCTCGATCCACCGAAACTTCCGAAGAATCGTCGCCGCAAGAAGAAGTCTGACAAGCTGCCCGACCATCTTCGCCGCAAGGTCATCGAGGCGGATGTTTCACCCGAACAGCGGATGTGTTCATGCTGTGGTGACGAGATGCCCATCATCGCCACCGACGTCACCCAGCGGCTCGACTTGATTCCGGCCGAGTTGTTTGTGATCGAAATTCGTCGTCACAAACGGGTTTGCGGCAAGTGCAAGGGATCCATCGCCCAGGTGCCCGCCGGTCAAGAACCGGGCGGCCTGACCACTCCGGTCCCCGGCAGCGATTACGGCTTCGGCGTTTACACACAGATCATCACCAGCAAGTTCACCGACCATCTGCCGCTTTATCGTGGCGAAGACATCTTCGCCCGCGCCGGCGTGATGATCCCGCGGAACACGCAGTTCGGGATGCTGGCCAGCGTCGTGACGTTGATCGCACCGCTGGTGGCGTTGATGAAGTCGCGAGTCGTCTCGGGAAGCGTGATCGGCGTCGATGACACGAGCGTTCGACTGCAAGACGCATCGCTGCCGGGCAAGATGCGGACGGCTCGCTTCTGGCTTTACCGTGGCCAAGAAGACAACCCGTACAACGTGTTCGACTTCACCGAGGATCGCGGCCGAGACGGGCCGGCCGAGTTCTTGAGAGACTTTCGCGGCCACGCGGTGGTCGATGCCTATGGAGTTCACGACGGAATTTATCTGGGGAAAGAGGACCAAATCTTTGCCGCGTGTTGCAACGCGCACGCGCGTCGAATGTTCGTGGAGGCCAAGCCGAACGACCTGGTCGCCGCTGCGCGTGCGATCTCAATGTATCGAGGCTTGTACGACATCGAAGATCGCGGAAAAGAGTTGTCGGTGTTTCTGGATGACGGAGCGATCCCGATCGATAACAACTCGACCGAACGCGAACTTCGCCGGCTGACAATCGGGCGCAAGAACTGGCTGTTCGTCGGTTCGGGTCGTGGCGGTGAAGTGGCCGCGTTGATGTACAGCTTGGTATCGACGGCGGCGCGTCACCACATCGATGTATGGGCCTACGTTGACGATTGCCTTCGCCAGCTTGCCGGCGGAAGCACGGACTATGAAAGCCTACTGCCGGACGTTTGGCGGGCATCGCATCCTCAGTCGATTCGCGAGTACCGCGACGCGGAGAAGGAGTCACGCCGGTTGACCACCCAGCAGCGTCGCGTGCGGCGTTGCGAAGCGAAGGTGGCGTGATGTCGGACTTGACCGAACGGATCGAACTGACCCGCGAACATCGCGACCTGATATTAAAGCTTGGCTATGTCTCGGGCCGTTTGGAAGCGTCGCTGCGTCGCTGGCCCAAGGGGCAACCGATTCGCCGAGTGGGGATGACTCGGGTGGAGCTGGAGCGGCTGATAGGCGACCTGAGTCACTGCTGCGTCAAAGGCAAGGCCGGGCGTGATCTTGAAGCGATCGCCGATCTGTGCGACCACTTGGAGCACGCCCAGCGAACCGGCGACGGCGACCTGAATCTCTGGTAGCAGCCACCCGCCCAGCAGCGAGCGACAAACGCGGGCGAACGCACGGGCGGATAGAACGTTTACGATGAAGTTTACTCGCTTCGGCGATCGACCGCTCATGCAGTTCCTACTTGATCAATTCTACCGTGTGGACTTCGATCGCGTTGGAATTCTCTCGACCGCTTTCCCGGTCAACCATCTGAAAACGGTGATGGGCTTGGTCGGT